>CAMCFM010000010.1 GCA_945874095.1 Candidatus Kuenenia stuttgartensis | reverse complement strand
TTTTCGGTAGGACTGAAGCGGTTGGTGCCAATCTTCAAGCGTTTACCAAGTGATTCCAGCTCGCAATCGCCTGGATTTCGGCGTTCTTTCTCACACGGATTAGGATGGTCTGCAAGTAACAGTTCAACAAGGGTTTTAACAGACTTCTGGATCCGTTTTTTGGCCTTTTCGTCGGGCGATCCCAAGGTGTCGATCACCATGGTTTCTTCCACCCTGTGCTGACAGGCTGGCAAGAGTTTACGCTCGACGGAAACCTGTCCGGTGCGGGCTTTGAATTTTGCAATTTGAACAACACAGACACGGCAAACAGCGACTGGATCCTGGTGGTCTCGATGGCAAAGGATCGGAATCGGATTTGATTGCATCTGCTGGGAAAAAGACGAGGATGTAAACATCTCCTGACTTTTACCTATCATTGCAACTTCCCGACTCATGCTTGATAATGAAAACTCCCGACTCATGCCCTCGACTGAAAACTCGCGAGACTGATTATTATAGGCGAGACTCACGGCATCATAAATTGTTGTTGGACGTGGAATAATCAGACCATCCGCATCACGCATCACATTGCCCATGGAATCGGTCTTTGGTACCGCTTTCGGAACCTCAACTTCCCTTCCGTCGATACGCACTGTAACAAGTGTTTCAAGTTCGTCGCGAGTCGCCGGATCCATGCGGAGGAGCTGGCCATCACTGTCGCGGGCAAACAGGTCGTCCTCAAGCCATACCTGTTCATGATTCACATCCACATATTCAGATGTGTGGATTAAAGAATCAGTCTTGGAACCGCGTGATTCATGTTCCATATTCATGATTCGTTTCTCTGATTATCTGATTCCAGAAAGTAGGTCATATAAGACGAAAGAGCTTTCGGAGCCGAAGTTCCAAGACCACAGATTGAAGTCAATTCCAGGGTTTCACTCAGATCCTGAACCAGATCGGAAATTCTCTGAATTTCATACGGATCGGTTCGACTACTGGCTGTAAGCCGTTCACCAATTTCAACCAGCTTCTGACATCCCACTCGACAGGGAACACATTTTCCACAGGATTCGCGACGATAAAACCGCGTTGCTGAAAGTGCTTGCGCAAGCATATCTGGCCGACGTCCTGGCCGATCTGCATAAACCATCATCCCAGCACCGAGCATAAGCCCCAGAGTTCTGAATTCATCGAGATCAAGTGGCAAATCAAGCACATTGATATCGGTTTGATCGGCTGGAATCGCACGATGATATTCAGGTGCAATCATTTGACGAGTGAGTTTTGCAGGCAAAAATCCGCCTGATGGACCTGATGGAGCAAATGAAAATAGTGGTAGATTGTCGATAATCCCGCCGCTTAACTCGATCAACTCGCCAAGCGTTGTGCCATTGGGGACTTCATGCACCCCCGGTTTTCGAACGTCCCCACAAATGGAGAAAAATCGAAGCCCTTTGGCCGACGAATTCCGACGCCCCTGCCGGCCATACCAAGGCCCGCCTTGCACTCCTGAACCTGCATACCAAGCTCCACCGTGGTGTGCTATGGAAGGGACCCATGCAAATGTTTCCACATTATTTAATACAGTCGGACAGTCATAAAGCCCATTGGTTTCAATTTGAGGAGGCTTATTGCGTGGCTCCGACCGTTTCTCCTCAATCGCTTCAATCAAAGCACTTTGCTCGCCACAAACATATCCTCCAGGACTGATAAAGACTTCAACGTCAAGCCTGTGGCCGGTCCCGAAGATGTCTGCCCCTAAAGCTCCAGCATCATAGGCACGTTTGATCGCTTGTTCCATGGCATGAATTTGAGCAGGATATTCGTGACGGATATAAACATATCCCAGTGTGGCGCCTGTAAACAATCCGCCAAAAATCATCCCCTCAAGCACGATTTCAGGCGTGTGCAAAAGCAATTCGCGATCTTTAAATGTCAGTGGCTCACTTTCGTCGGCGTTGCAAATCACATAACGTCGATTTCCTCTGGCAGCCTTCACATCAAGCCATTTTCTAAATGTAGGAACTCCAGCACCACCCATTCCTCGCAAATCAGACAATTTCATTGAATCGTTTAAAGCCTGAAATAGACACGCTTTGGCCTCCGGCGTATTCGCTTCCTTCAATCGTTCTGCAAATGTTCTGACTGCATGAAATTCCGCTAGAGATTCACCATGATGATTTAAATAATCCAGACGCCATTGAGGACGCTTTCTATGAGATTCTGTCGAATCCTTTGAAACATTGAGCGAACCTTCGAAATACTCTCTGATATTTGATTCAAGCCGTATGGCCGCTTTATCCATGTTTTGACCGTGATCGTCCACCGTCAGGGCATGTTTACCAGGCTGATCAAATTCGGTCTGCAAAGCTGGAGCACGATCGCAAAGGCCAAGACAGCTGGCCCATTCCAATGCGACCCGATCCGCCCCAAATGGTTTCGTCCGCTCTTCGAGTTTTAATTTCAGCTCATCCGCATGGGCATGAGCACATGCCAAATCACGACAGACTCGCACATGCACAGGGGCCGCCGGCTTTAGCCGATAATGCGGGAAAAAACTCACGATTTCGTGAATTTTATGAAGCGATACCCCAAGCTCTGTGGAAAGAGCCTCAAGTTTCGGCCTGGGAAGATATCCAGAAGCTTCTTGAATGGCTCGAAGCCGGGGAATCAGACGGGGCTGGGCGAAATCTTCGTGAGAATCAAAATGATTAGACATCGCTTTTGCCCTTGAAAATCGCCTGATGAAATGACCGTTTAGCTCGCTCTCTGAGTGAGTCTAGACCTGTCGAACCGGATTTAACGACTGGGGACTCAGAAGTGATCACCTGTTTTCCACCAACTTTTGGTGTATCCTAATATTGCATGATAAGGATAGAATGTAAACAACCAATTCTTCGGAAAATGGATAACCAGGGCATGTGAGCGATGGGAAAACGACAAGCCATCGGTTCAATCACTGTTTTATCAGCCGCCATTTTATGGATTATGGCCTCTTTACAAGGTCAGGAACCTGAAGAGTCTCGTCGCTCCAAACAGACTCTCCCTTCCACAAATCAAATTCCATCAACAGAAAACTTCACGAAATCCACTGGTAATTTACAGCGATATCAAGGAACTGGCTCATGTTCCGCTGTCGCATGCCATGGTGGAGTAGGCCGAAACGATTGCAATCAGCCTGGATCGGCCGGCATTTGGAAAAGCGAATATACCGTTTGGATGACAGACGACCCCCACAGTCGCGCCTTCACCATATTATATGATGAACTGGCGACAAGAATTGCAACGAACCTGGCTCAGGGAGGGCAGCCAACACCTGCCTGGCAGGATGTTCGATGCCTTTCATGCCACACTCTTCCGAGGTCAGAATCGGAACTTGCAGCGACCACTCGATTTAATGCCGATGGAGTAGGCTGTGAGTCGTGTCATGGGCCCGCCTCAAACTGGATCGGCCAGCATACGACCACCACGTGGCGATCATTGGACCCCCAGACCAAAGAACGCGATTATCAGTTCACGAACACAAAAAATCTGGTCAAGCGAACGGAAGTTTGTACTGGGTGTCATGTTGGGAAACGCGGGGACGGCGAAATTCTGGACCGCGACATGAACCACGATATGATCGCCGCTGGACATCCCCGACTGGCCTTTGAAATGGCGTCGTACAGCGACCTGCAAGCCAATCACTGGTGTGAAAAGCCTGAAAAATGGACGGATACGCCAACGATCCCAACCCCGAGTCCCAACGAGCGTAACGCCTGGCTCTGGGCCACTGGAAGGCTGGTCACAGCGGCTTCCTCTCTCGAACTTTCAGCGTCAAGAGCGGAATCAAAGACGGCCCCCTGGCCTGAATTCTCGGAAAACAATTGTTATTCCTGCCACCAAGAACTGACTGCTGAGCCAGCGAAACGAAAATTGAAGGGCGAACTCGCAGGCCGACCAGCCTGGGGGAGCTGGTTCATGACCGATATCAACCCATTGATTCAGAATTCACCCACTGACATTAAGCCACGTCTTGAGCTGATGGAAAACTTGGAAAAGCTCATGCAATTGCCACTGCCTGACAGGCAAAAAGTGACAATCCGGAGCCGTTCATTAAGCCTTCAATTCAAAAATCAAGCATTCATTCGCAATGAATCAGGAATAAGCATTCAAGAATCAAAGCGAATTCTCGATCAAAACCTTGGTAAAACCATTGACCTGGCACCCAAGGCGTGGGACCATGAAGCACAGAGATATCTCACAATCAGCGCACTGGCAAGGTCGCACGACAAGCAGCTCATGACGCCAGAAGTACATGACCAGCTTGAACTTCTGAAAGTTCGCCTGCAAACGCCGGCTGGAGCTTCCACTGGCTCTCACGAAAAATGATTCAGGCAATCCCGTTCCATCGGAATCCATTGACTCTTAATCGCCCTGGAAGATGATTTCTGATGAACACAAATACAAACGCATTCATGCATTGGCGACTGAATTTCCATACTCTAATTTATTTCATAGTTGTTTTGATTTCGTCTTCATCGATTCATGCTCAGGAATCGAGTGCAGAGACGTCTGCCAAGCCTTATGTTTTTGGAGCCAGGCATTGTACAGGCTGCCATGATCAACCGTCCAAAAAAAATGACAACTGCCGGATGACAGAATGGCTGACCTGGAATAACCTCGACAAGCACCGAATTGCATTTGACTGGTTCGATGACGACAAGAAAAAGAATCCAGCCGCAATCAGGGCCCAGACAATCGCTGACAATCTCGGGATTACCAACCTTCATCAAGCCAGACAATGTCTGGGATGTCACTCCCTACCCGTGGAAACCAATACTCCAACGTCTTATTTCGATAATGAAATGCAAAGGGCGCGAGAAGGTGTCACCTGCGTCGCATGCCACGGCTCCAACAAAGAGTGGGTCATCGAGCATGTTGCTGCATCTGATCCGGCTTGGAAAAATACAAACGGTCCACAACGCTGGATTAAGTTCGGTATGGTCGATCTAAAAAATCCGGTGACTCAAGCCCGCCAATGCGTTTCATGCCATGTGGGTGATCCCGACCAGAAATTGGACCGAAAAATCAGCCATGAAATGTATGCCGCTGGACATCCTCCAATGCCTGGGCTGGAAGTTTCGAGTTTTATTGCAGAACAACCAAGGCACTGGCTGACCTCTACGGAAAAGCCTGATTCCGCTCATGGATCAGCCCGACCAGTCGACTTGCTTGCCGTCTCCGGGCTCGTGACATTAAGAACAGAACTGGCCCTGATTCGTGATGATATCATTAACCATCGAAATTCAAACCAAATTCAGGATGGAAGTCCCGAATTATCACTCTTCGACTGTGCGGCGTGCCATCATGATATCACCAGAAGTAAATCCAAATGGCGTCAATCGCAACGCATCGCTGGTGCCCCTGGAAGGCCTAGACTCCCCCAATGGCCTCGCACTTTAGTCCGCTTCAGCCTGATTTTAGCAGACCCCCTGAACTGGAAAACGTCTGAAAATCAAATCACCGACCTTCTCCTTCGTGTCGATCAGGAACTCTCGAAAAGCCCTTATGGGATTGAGTCTACTGACATTTCAAAAACCCTTCAGGAAGCAATCAAACAACTCGACCGAGTTCTTGCCCTACTTGATGACCGCTGGAACAAAACAGGCAAACTCACGAATGGCACCCCATTGCAATCGCTTGGTATTTTTCTTGATTCATTATTGGATCATAAACCAATTGCACCATTTGATTATGATACAGCACGACAAATTGGCTGGGCAGTTCGTACAAGCATTTCTAATGGGAATAAACCAATTGCACCTAATATGCTTTCAAATCTCGAAGAACTTGACCAATTGCTAGGGCTTAGTCTGCGCCCAAATCATTCACCAACAGATCCTCCCCCGATTAAAGCCGAACAAATCACCGTCTCAGAACTTCTTAAAGCTCGTTTGAAACTTGCAAACGCTTATGAACCCGCCCAATTTCGCAAATTGCTGGAACAGATTCGTAATACGATCAGATAACTCATCATTTTTTGCGAGTTTTATCGGTTGCATATGATCCTGTACCGCCCTGATATCTCTGCCGATGACTGAATCCAAGCCAGACGCTTCTCGGAAGCAGCGTCGTACCCGTGGAATCCCATCCCCAAGTGCCTTCATCAAGCGACGGTCCATGGCCTTTACCAAATGCCGCTCCACCACCAACAGGATAACCTATCACAGAACCAGGCTTTGCATTTGACGCTCTTGATGAAATCTGATCCGGGTGCCCTGCCCTATGCATGGTGTGGGGAATTTGCTGAGGCTTGAATGGCTTGTATTCCTTCCACTCATAGAGTTTATGGTAGAGTCTTCGATGATGGGTTTCATGATCGTCAGAATGCAATGGCGATGATATGAACATGACCGCAATAATGGCTATGAATTTCGAAATTCTTCGTCGTTTGCATTTCATTTACGAACTCCTTGGGATCGGGAAATAACGGTTTGAAACACCACGGGTCGCCGTGTTTGCCCGCGTTGGTGGATTGATCTTCTGCTTTGGCTGAATATGCATCAGAGGTTCGACAAGCGGCTGCCGATTGAATTTCATATACGGAATACGTACCCCCCGAACACTGAACTGATCGGCTCTAGGAGCATCTTTTACAAGCGGTTGATACCCAAGTGCTCCGACATAAGTCACCACATCATCCTGATCCACACCGTCTCCACTTATCCCGAAACCTCCGACTAATACCGAAGATTTCGGGTCTGCAGAACTTCGATACAACGGCTGAGCGCCCGGAAACAGAATCACACCATTCTGATTTGCGATATCATTAGGGTCATGAAAATTCGCTGATGGATAAAATGCTGCATACGCTTGGACATTATTATAAGCAGAAGCTGGCAATGGTGGACCTTGATTCTTGCCATTTCTTGCGGTATTGGGACTATTTAGTATCGAAAATGGGCCTGACTGATATGTATCGATTCCTTCAGGGAAATATGGCAAAGCCAGATATCGAAACGACCTGTTGGTGAAAGCCGTTCCCTTTGGAATTCCCTTAACTTGATCCTCAGGTTGCAATTCCACCGGGTCAGCGTAATACACAAGATTCCTGGCCTTGGCGACAGCCACATCAATGGAAAAGAATGTGGAATCGGGCATCCGATAAATCCCCAGCACATTCCCATTCTTATCAGACGCAGCAATGGTCATTTTCGCGGTGCTGCTTAATGGCAATCGAATTGCAGCTCGCGTGATATTCGATTGAGTGATGGAGCGATTGACCAGATTCACCACATCTGCCGACTTTAAATCACCTGCACCGGCCGCCGCATCAATCGGCTTTGCCAACCACCCACCTGCAAGCGGCTGACCGTTGACTAATAAATGACCGCTTTTATCAACCGGTATATTTGTGCCATTGACAGAACCAAGTGGAAGTCGTGCACCTTGATTCAGAATATTTTGCGATCCAAGCAGGCCTTGGCCTCCGACAAGTGGAAGTGTGATCCCGACCAGGTCAATTCGACCAAATGGGAGCCCGAAAACGGTAGACGTATTCGGCTGCTTCAGACTGGTTCCCGGCAATGCCGGCGCATCTGCCACCTTACCGGCAGTCGCAAGCCCCGGCAATGAACCAGCGTAAGAACTTGCAGGCGTTCCTCCTACAGCCACAAATGCAATATATTCCGCCTCCAGCGACCGGTCAGGCCGACTGCTATCAAAGAAACCAGCATCATTTAAATACGAATTCTCTTCCGTTGCAAGTCCTGTCTGTCCCGGAAAAAAGACTCCAATTCCGCCCACCACAGCACCATTTTTGTAAATCGGAATCCCACCCGGCAAGGTGGCAATCCCCCGCGACTGACCTTGCGGATATGTCCCAGTCGCTGTACCCCATGACTCAGGCGCATTGATATAAAGCTTTGCCTTGTCAGGGTCAAGAGTGATCGGTATCGTGGGATCGCCAATCCGGCCGTTTTCCACCAGCTGGCTGATATCAACCAACTGATTGCTTTGATTCATCAGCACAGGGATTTGTGAATCAGGAACATTAAACCGGTTCGGCAGGCTGATATCGTCAACCGTCCCCCGAATCCGATCCTTTCCTGCATGCAAATTGCTATCCCTGTTCGTATATTCAATCGAAAAAAGGTCTACCTGAGGTGTAAATGGAATGTTTGGAGGGAAGTGCCCCTTCGCCCCAATCGGTGCCACAAAACCTGGTCCAAAAAGTGGCGAATCAACAGAGACTCCATCAGGCGTTGAGTTTACAACCCGCTCTGTCATGGTCGTTTGACTGATAAACTGTACCGTTCTGCTTGTCAATGGAGCTTGATTATTGCCAAAAAATGCGCCGGTGCGAGCTTTGGCGAGTGCTCCGTCAATTGCAAATGTCTTAAGGGCATCACTCGACGTAATCGAGCTTGAAATGCCTGATTCCATACGAACTCCCAATATATTTCCACCACGATCCACAATTGCAATAATGGCATCCTGCGATGCAGAGACCGCCGAGGCCCGCTTTAATAAAGTATCCACTTCATCTGCGCTCAGAGTCTCGTTCGCAAGATTCGTTGAAAGTCTTCCCAAATCAGCATTTGAAAGCTTCAGGTCCGTAGGTGCAGGATTAATAATTTGGCCTTTGGCAAGCCCCAGCGCTTTGTCACGCTTGGAGGCCTGAAAATTCACCTGCTGCTCGGAACTACCCGGAACAACGATAGGCCGAATCGACGCCAGTAACTCTCTCGATTCAAGGTAGTCCATGCCTAAGATCAGGCTTCTCAATGGCTTATGCTTTGTACTGAATTTCATCCGACAATCCCTTCAGACTTCGCAACAAGCCATCGACACACTTCATACTTATCGGACTTCGTGCGCCTCCTAAACCATATTTTCCATAAAACGATTAGAATCCGTACAATCAAGAGATCTTTCGTAGTCGTTACATATTCTCAAGTTGATTTGATACAGAAGTCGATAGGATGGGTACCAGTCCGTGTCCCATCACTGTAGGTCACCAGAATTTTGAACAGTCTTGAGGGAGTCCCGGAGGTTGTCAAAACTCAGCCAAATCATCACTCTGAGAGCTTTAAGCATGACTCTATCATGCTTTACGGCGACAGTGATGGCCCAGGTTGAACCTCCCCTACCACCCACGTTACCTGCTCTAAATCCGCTGACGGAACCAGGACCAACCGACCCACCCAATTTACCCAGCTTCCTGAATCGTCCAATTGCTGATGACCTGCCCCGCACCACACCTCTGATTTATCCTGGAATCTCTGAAAGTTACGAAGATCCTGCCTACGATCCGCCTCTTGGATATGCTGGCCGATCAACAGTTTTACCGACCGAACCTCGGACATCTGCGGATGCGATTCCGATTCCAGATCGCTGGAGGATCGGTTTTCCAGCCTGGGATCGGGGCAATCTGAAAGGCCAGATACGCGGAGTGGATTCGCCGTATTCCCTTGGTCGGTGGTGGGATCCGTACAATCAAAATCAATTCAAAGGCGACTATCCAATCATCGGTCAGAACATTTTTTTGAATGTCATGGCCAAAGCCGATCTCGATTTTGAAGCACGTCAATCACCTACACAAACTTCGCCCTATGAGAGTACGGCCCGGCCATTCTCATCAAACTTTTATGGACGATCTTCCAGCTTCTTTACGCTCCAATATTACAGCTTGGGCTTCGAGATTTTTCATGGAGATGCAGGATTCCGACCCGACGACTGGAAGATCAAAATCCTCCCTGTCTGGGGCGTGAGCGACTTCAGTTTCAGCGAACTGGCGCAAGTCAGCACCAACGTTTTGGAAGGTTCGTCACGCTTAAGAACTTATTTCAACCCGATCCAGGAAGGATACGCTGAATATAGGATCGCCGATGTCAGCCCTGATTTCGATTTCATCTCGGTGCGTATAGGAAATCAGCCATTTAATCAAGACTTTCGGGGCTTCCTGTTCCAGGATACAACGCGTGGGATCCGGTTCTTTGGAAACCTGTTCTCAAACCGGGACCAATGGAACCTCGCCTATTTCCGCCAGTGGGAAAAGGACACAAACACTGCTCTCAATACGTTTAACGATCGTCCTCAAAACCTCTTTTTTGCGAACTATTACCACCAGGATTTTCTCGTTCCAGGCTACACAATCCAGTTCAGCCTTGCATACGACAACGACATTTCAAACACCAAATTCGACAAGAATCGATTTCTGGTCAGACCTGACGGTGCTGGAATTTTTCAGAGACATACCGTCAATGCAGCCTATTTCGGCTTTGCAGGCGACGGCCATATCGACAGATTCAACCTATCTCACCAGTTTTATTGGGCCTTTGGAAATGACAATCTTAATCCAATCGCCAATCAGCCGGTCACCATCAATGCCCAGATGGCGGCCATTGAGGCTTCTTATGACCGGGACTGGATCCGATTCAAAAGCTTCTTTTTCTGGTCGTCAGGCGATTCCAACGTCAACGATAACAAGGCAACTGGTTTTGACACCATTCTGGACGGCCCAAATTTTGCAGGAGGCCAGTTCAGCTATTGGAATCGCCAGCAATTACCGCTCTTTGGTGTGAATTTGGTGCAACGGCTTTCCCTTGTCCCTGACCTTCGGGCCAGTAAAATCCAATCACAGGCGAATTTCGTAAATCCAGGGATCATGATTCCAGGGATTGGGATGGATATGGACCTCACACCAAAGCTGCGAATGATCACCAACTCGCAATTGATCTGGTTCGACGACACCAGCTCTCTCAAGCAATATCTTTTCGACGGCAATATCAAGCACTTTATCGGTGGAGACATCAGCTGCGGGTTCGAATACAGGCCCCTGCTGAGTGAAAATATCACATTCGTAGGCGGCATGTCGATGCTGGTACCAGGCGACGGATTCCAGTCGATTTTCGCTAATTTTGGCTCTCCTGCAAGCACTCTCGTCTCAGGCTTTGCCAACCTTGTGCTCGCGTATTAACCAAATCAAAAATTACCAGTGAAATCCGCAAGCAAATGCGTTATAATTGATTCAACAACAATCGACTCGTGATGCATATCAGGCCATCTGGAAATATCGGAAACAACCATGCTGATTTTGGGGCACAAGAATTTCGAAGTACACCGAAAGTGGGCTTATTTTGTGCTCGCAGCCACAATTCTTTTCAGTCTATGGTTTATCGCAGGATGGATCCAAACTGGCCGGTGGCCTTCTGGAGGCAGCCTTGAAGGACTGACTGCAGGGGTAGGGGCAGGATTGATCATGTTTTTCGAGATGTTTTTATGGCCTCGCAAAACCATTTTTCGGGCCTGGCGCATCGGCAGAACAAAATATTGGCTAAAAGCACATATCTGGCTCGGATTACTTTGCCTCCCCCTGGGACTCCTTCACGGAGGATTTCATTTCAGCATGGCCAATTCTCCACTCGCTGGAATGCTCTCCTGGCTGACTTTGATTGTCGTAATCAGTGGTGCAACTGGATTATACATTCAGAATATCATCCCCAGAATCATGCTTGAAACACTCCCGGGCGAAACGATTGTAAATCAGATTCCAGAAGTCCTCGAATCTTATCGAAATGAAGTCAACCAGATGATCCGCGAGACCTGTGGGCTTGCCGACGCGAACACCGACCCGACATTGAGCGGCGAGATGTCAATCGTATCATCTGTAAAAACTTCCGGCTCCATCAGCGGTCGAACAATGCAAACCCATACAACATATCCGTTTATCCAGGGCTGTGAACCGCTTCTGACGTTCTGGGAAACTTATGGGGAACCGTTCCTGAAGCCTGGTAAAATGCAATCTTCAGGGCTCGCAGATAAAAAGAGTTCCGAAGCCCTCTTTCAGTCACTCTCTGAAAAGATTCCCGTCGAAGCCCAGAACATGATCGACAGAATGAAAGCGATCTGCGATCAAAGGCGTCAATTCGATCGACAATTGTCGTTGCATTTCTGGCTTCACTCGTGGCTGGTCGGTCACGTGGCCATTTCCGTTGCATTGATGGTCGTATTAATATTACACATGACACTTGCACTGCAATATCCATAAAACCGCTATTTTTGAGCGAACGGAGCTAGGATATCATCATGAGTTCAAATCCCGAACGAGCCAAAACACGTGCATCACGCATTGCCCTGACTTATTATAACCGCCCAGACAGATTCTATCGTGCGCGATATCGGTTTGCATTGGCTGCCGTAAGCCTCGTTACTTTATTCATTACAGTGGCTTATTTAACACTTAAGCCGAACGACACCAGATCGAGGAATTTTCGACTCTCAAGCCTCGCATCACCAGGGCCTGTCGCTCGTCCCCATGCTTTGTGGGAGTCACGATGCGAAGCCTGTCATACCGCCTCTGAATCTCTGAATCCGGAGCGATCTGCGAAGATATTTCATTCTGAAACAGATCAAAATACAAAATGTTTCGATTGCCATCAATTTGCGCCTCATCACCCGAACTCGAATCTTGAATCTTCACCATCTTGCGCCACCTGTCATCAAGACCATCAGGGCCGCGATGCCCAATTGGCAAAAGTCAGCCAGAATCATTGTACGAAATGTCATAAAGACCTAAAACATTCTCAAGTTCAAGAATCCGAACTATCGCGAAATTCGATCACAGGATTTGATCCTGACAAGCACCCGGAATTTCGTTTGCATTTAATCCAACAGCAACCTGCAAATTTAAAGTTCAATCACGCTTTACACTTATCCCCAGGGCAGAATATCTCGCCAGATGGAGTGGCCCTGATCCGCTTCAAAGACCTTCCAGAGAAGGATCGAACCCGCTATGGCCTAAAGGGGCCTGAGGATCTGGAAAGCGTGGTCACATTGAAATGCGATTCGTGCCATCACACCTCAGATACGGATCAATATGCGGAATCGAATGTTACAGCCAGACAAGCCCTGTTGAAGAACCCTCTACCAGTTCAGTTCAATCGGGATTGTGCAGCGTGCCACCCACAAAGCTTTGCTGGATCTCAGACAAATGCCTTACAGGTCAGTCATGGGCTTCAGCTTAATGAACTCATGGAAGAGCTTCGCATGGCTTTCTTTAAGCAAGCCTTAGAGAATGATCCGTCGATGCTCAACAAAAAGAGTTCCGAAACAATCCTGCCTGGGAAAACCATTAAAATCACAGACGATACCATTCGAAAATTGATTGATGAAAAAGTCGAAAATGCCGGAGAACTCCTGCTCGGTAAATCCTGGAGAACCAATGGCCCAAGTGGCAAACGCGGATGCGTAGAGTGCCACGAATTCACTAAGACAGACTCGGAAATCAAATACCAGATAAAGCCCGTCAATGCAACCAGATCGAAATTGACAGCTGCACGATTCGATCATTCCAGGCATCAATTGATGGACTGTCTATCTTGCCATACTGCGGAACGGTCAAAGAATTCCGTCGACAATTTAATTCCTAAAATCCAGAATTGCTTTGCGTGTCATGGTGAAGCCAGTTTGAGCCGAAATGCGTCTGCCAATGCAGGGTCCTCATGTACCACATGCCACGGCTACCATGGATCTGATATAAAACCGGAAAGCCATTTACGGAAGATTCGCAAACCCGAGTCGCCGAAACTGTTTCAGCAAATTCTCGCTCCATAAATCGATCCGCTTTTTTGATCTGCAGGAAGAATCACAATTATCTATTGTCGCTCCTGGAAATTACATTTGCCATGAACACTCGTAAGCGGTATCATGGGATAACCACGCAGGTGTACATAGCTGAATGACTGCCAGTCAACATTCCACCCTATTCAGAAACCACTCGTGAATAAAACACTTCCGAAGGCTCGCAAAAATGATTCAATTGACTGTTTTTGAGCGTGGGAATTCCAAATGCATCGCCCAAATCGATAGCCTGGTTTGGCTGGGCCGAGAATACAGCGAAGCTGAAAGCACAAGAATTCTTAAGCCCTACGATGCTACTGACCCAAAGGGCTTAAAATGTATTCGTATTGCATATGTATCGCATACAGATCATGCCATTTCACGATGGTCTTTGAGCCTGATTCCAATTGATTCAGATCGTGTGCGGGTAGAATCTGCCGGCAAGAATTCTTACACCATTGACGGATTTATTCTGGAACCTTTTAAACCCATTGAATTTAAACTGCCCATTAAGATCAAAGATCGCTCATGGACATTTTCACTCGAACCGATCGTGCATAAACTCAATGAACAGGACGAAGGCTTTGTCAATGTCCTTGAATTGAAGCCGATTGCCCCTTATTCTAATTATGCGTCAATATCACTCGATTTTGAAGACACAAACGCGCCTCAGTCGATTGATGATTTGAGCAAGAGCGCAATGATCGCGCCTCTTCAAAACAGGCTCGAACATTCCATTGATTCTAAAGGACAGCTCGATATCACCGTGGTCCTCCGAATGCTTGAAGGAACGCTTGGAATTATCCAGAGTGCCGTAACAGATGTTGAATTTTTCGAGAGGGCTGTCCAGGTCATGGTCAACCTGCTCGACCTCGATCAAGGATGGGCATTAACACTTAATAAAATGGGCGACTGGAAAGTGGTTGCAACTGTCCAGAATCCACGCTCTGAACAGCCATTCCAAAAAGTACCTAACGATAGTCTCCTGAGTAAGTTAAAAGAGTCTGGCCAAAGCGCCTGGATGAGACTTGGGGATCAAAATCTGACCCGGTCGGAAATCCTGATCGGACTCTCGGAATCTGTCGGTGCACCGGTCCTGAACCCATCAGGGCAAGTGGTTGGCGGCCTTTGTGGAGTCAAATTTGTCGATGATTATTACTCCAATGCAACAAAAGATCTGCTGAATAAATCCAGATCTCAAACCCTGACTGAACTACGCGTGATTATCATGCAGATTCTGGCTGGCTGTGTCGCGTCAGGGATCGCACACCTCACCATGAGGAGTGAACGAGACCAGCTTGAAACCATGCTCGAACAATACTTTACAAAAAAAGTCTCAGAACGGATTAAAACCGATCCCAATCTGCTCAGAGGATCTGAATATGAAATCACATCACTTTTTTGTGACATCCGTAATTTCAGCCGAATCAGCGCAAATCTTGAGCCAGATCTACTCTTGGAATGGCTTCAGGAATCCCTTTCAACCATCTCGGAATGTGTCCCCAATTACGATGGAATTGTGGTCGATTACATCGGCGACGAACTCATGGCCATCTGGGGCGAAATCAGTACCGAAACCGATCAGGCTGCAAGAGCCGTAAAAGCTGGCTTTGCAATGATTAAGGCGGTTGAACAACTCTCTGATCTCTGGAAGGATCGACTCGGTGGAAAGGGCTTTTCCGTTGGTGTCGGTATCAATACAGGAAATGCATTTGTCGGTAATATTGGAACCCCTCGTAAATTAAAATTTGGGGCGATTGGAAATTCTGTGAATCTCGCCAGTCGTGTCCAAGGTGTGACAAAGCACTTCGGTTGCCCATTTCTCGTGACTCACAACACCTGGAAACAGCTCGACTGCAAGTTTCTTGGACGTCGAATCGGCAGCGTTTCGCTCGTCAATATCCCAGACCCAGTCGACCTTTACCAAGTCTTCTCTGGCCACGATCCGGAGAAATTAAATATGTGCCAGAATTACGAGTTGGCCCTCGCTCATTTTGAGAATCAGGAATTCAGCGAAGCCGCTGCCATCGCTGGACAAATCCTCAACCACCATCGAGATGATCGCCCTTCGATCATTCTCCTCCAAAGAGCGATCGGCTGCCTGATCGATCCCGATTCGTTCTCAAAAACAATCGTAATCACTGGAAAATAACCGTCGAGCTGACTTTAAAAAAACATTTTGCAACTTTCGCAGAAAATCTTTGCATAAGCTCTTGCATCCCTTTAGTCTCTCCTGTAAATTAAGTATTCAACTTTGATGATACCAAGAGGTTGCCGAAAGGGAGTTCGGCCTGATGAACAAACAAACTCGACATACGACCTCGACAAAAGACCTTGCTCAAGGCCTTTGTGTCCTTTCTGTCTTATCACTGGCACTTTCCCTGATCGTTTTATTGAACGAAGTTCAGGCACAAACTCCATTTAAACGAATCCCTGTTGACACCAATCCCGTACGACGTGTTCAGTATGAAGCAGGCGCCCTGGATTCTGGATTTGCCGTTACAGGTCAAACCGATGGCCATGTACTGGCAAAAAGCACTGGCTGCATCAACTGCCACACAGGCCAGCACGACCCTCACTTCAAAGAGTCTGTCAGACTCGGATGTACTGACTGCCACGGTGGTAACGCTCAGGCCATCGACAAAACCAGTGCCCATATCCACCCTCGATTCCCAGAGGCTTGGCCCAGTTCAGCAAATCCTCAAAGGTCTTATACATTATTAAATCGCGAATCTCCAGAATTCATTCAATTCGTGAATCCCGGAGATCTCCGAGTCGCAAAGTTCAGTTGCGGCACCTCCGGTTGCCATGGTGAAATTGTCGATCAAGTCGGCAAGAACATGATGACCCACGGAGCCATGCTCTGGAATGCAGCACTTTATAACAACGGAGCCATTCCATCCAAGCATCCACGCTATGGCGAAAGCTATTCCACCAACGGAACACCCCAACGATTATTAACACTTCCTCCACCCACCGCTCATGAAACAGCCACAAAAGGCGTCCTTCCATTTCTTGAGCCCCTACCCCGATTTGAAATCAGTCAGCCTGGGAATATTTTAAGAATATTTGAACGAGGCCGTCGCGAACCTCAAGAAATCGGTCTCCCAAACCCTCTGGAAGATCCCGGTCGGCCTAAAGCTGGCCTCAGCCCTCGTGGACTTGGCACAAAAAATCGAACCGATCCCGTCTTCCTCGGCCTACAAAAGACCCGTCTGCTTGACCCGACACTGAATTTTTTGGGTACGAATGATCACCCAGGCGATTACCGGTCAAGTGGATGTACTTCCTGTCACGTGGTTTACGCCAACGACCGATCGCCAGTCAATTCAGGCCCATTTGCAATTTATGGCAATAAAGGCACTTCATTTCAATCCGATCCGATGATCGCCAAAGGCGAGCCAGGTCATCCGATTGACCACAAATTCACGGTCGGGATCCCCACAAGCCAGTGCATTGTCTGCCATGTCCATCCTGGAACAACGGTTATGAACAGCTACACCGGTTTTATGTGGTGGGATGATGAGACGGACGCAGAAGTCATGTTCCCTGAAAAGGAGAAAAAATTGACTTCTGAGGAATATACAAAAGCCCAGATGCTCAACCCGGACGAGGCCGCCGCTCGTGGAAACTGGTCAGACCCAGAATTTCTGGCCAATATCACTGACCTGAATCCAAGCCTCAAGCATACCCAGTTTGCCGATTATCATGGCCATGGATGGGTCTTTAAAGCTGTCTTCAAAAAAGATCGGAAAGGCAATCTTCTCGACCATCGCGGTCGAGTCGTTGAAGGAGCCGCCGGCGCTGAACTTCAAGCAGCCACAGCGATTCCAGAAGATGTTAAGAAACTTTATCGTACTGTTCTTAGGCCTGATGAATTTGCTCAGGCCGAAGAATCACTCTCTTCCAAACGCGACGGAATGCCAGTCCATCAAATGGATATTCACCTTGAAAAAGGCATGCACTGCGTAGATTGCCACTTCATTCAGGATATGCATGGCAATAATAAGTTATATGGTGAAGTACGAAATGCCATCGAAATTCAATGCGTGGATTGCCACGGCCAGGTTGGAGAGCGGGCCAGCCTCGTCACGTCAGGGCCAGCCTCAGATACGTCGGCAGCTAAGTCAGGAAAATCAGGACGTGACCTCGCTGCCATGCGCACTCCTTTTGGTGAACGAAGGTTCGAAAAACAGGGTTCTAAAATTATTCAAAGATCAATGGTCGAAAAAGACTTGAAATGGGACGTCTCACAGGTAGACGACACGATTAACCCCCAATCTCCCGACTACAATGAACGTGCCCATCTGGCAAAGTCAGTTCGATTTGAAGGTGATCAAATGACTTGGGGCGATCGTCCCAAAGATCAATCCCTCTGCGCCCACTCGAATAAGAATATGTCTTGTATTGCTTGTCATTCCTCGTGGAATCCAAGTTGTTTTGGCTGTCATTTGCCACAAAAAGCCAATCGCAAAACGCCCATGCTGCATAATGAAGGCGATGTGACCAGAAATACCACTTCTTATAATTTCCAGACTCTTCGCGACGATGTTTTTATGCTCGCTCGCGATGGCGATGTCACAGGAAATCGTATTGGACCTGCCCGTTCCAGCTGCGCAATCCATGTTGGCTCTTACAATGGTAATCGCGAGTCGATTTACGTACAACAGCAGACAGTATCGGCTGAGGGACTCTCCGGAGTCGCATTCAGCACGAATGTTCCACATACTGTCAGAGGCATTGCACCTAAAATCAAAGGCGGACCAAATCATGGTCATCCTGATAGCCCTGAAGCCATGATTTCAGGCCGAAGCGAAACGAAAATGTGCACGGATTGTCACATCTCGGAAAATGGCGACAACAATGCAATCATGGCCCAGCTCATGATGCAAGGCACGAACTTCACCAATTTCATCGGCCGATATTGCTGGGTGGCCACTGGCGAACATGGCCTATCCGCAGTCGTCGTCACAGAACAAGACGAACCTCAAACCGTCATCGGCAGTTCTCTGCATAAAATCGCCTACCCTCAAAGATTTCAGAAGCACACCTCTGATCATTCGGAGCTGGAGCATCTGCACGAGCATCCTGGACGCGACATCTCCGAATTTCGAAGAAAGCCTGAAGTACTCGCAATTCAAGCCCGAGGCGAATATCTATATGCAGCCTGTGGTGAACAAGGCCTGCGTATATTCGACATCGCATTTATTGATAACAAGGGATTTTCTGAACGCATCACTACAGCGCCCGTTTCTCCACTGGGCCAAAGACTTTACGTTCGCACAAAAAATGCCAGGGACGTAGCCGCACCAACCACAATTGCCCCCGACCCAACCCGTTCCCACCTGCCTGAAAATAAAGAGCAGCCTGTGCACATGGCATACGCTTATATTTATGTGGCCGATGCGGAGGAAGGTCTGGTCATGGTCAGTGCCGCCACTTTGCTGGATGGAAACCCTCTGAACAATTATCTCAAGAAAGATATTGTATTTAATCCTGACGGGATGCTCCATGGAGCAAGGTCCGTGACCGTTGTCGGAACCAATGCTTATGTTGGGTGCGACAAGGGGCTTGTGGTCGTTTCCGTAAATGAACCCGCTAAACCACGTATTACGAGTGTCATCGGAGCGCCTTTCCTTAACGATGTCAGAGATGTAGAAGCTCAATTCCGATATGCATTTGTAGCCGACAGCGAAGGCATCAAGATTTTAGATATTACCAATCCTGAACAGCCGCGCCCCGTTTCCGCACTACCTCTTGCAGAGGCTTATAAAATCTATCCAGCAAGGACTTACGCCTATGTTGCAGCTGGGCATCAGGGGCTCGTGATTTTAGATATTGAAAAGCCTGAAAAGCCCGTGATTGATCAGGTCTATAATGCAAATGGGCTGATTGATGATTGTCGGGATGTCAAACTTGGTATCACTTACACCAGTCAGTTTGCATATCTGGCTGACGGTCATAATGGTTTAAGGGTGGTTCAGCTCACATCGACGGAAACCCCTGGATATCAAGGATTTAGCCCACGACCAACGCCGGTTTTGGTCGCCTCCAGAAAAATGCCAAAATCAGGGCATGCTCTTGCCATTGCAGAAGGCATTGACAGAGATCGTGCTGTCGATGAATCTGGTAACCAAATCGCCGTCTTTGGTAGAGTGGGAGCCAGGCCATTGAGCCTTCTTGATCAACGCCGGATGTATTTGCATAACGATAGATTGTGGCAGGTATCGGACGACCCCCGCTCTCCAATTTACCAGAAAACTCCCAAATTGAATCAGAAACAATCCGTCCCAATCATCCCACAGAGATGATGAGCTGATTTCAGATCAAGGATCGGTTCGGAATTGCAACGGACTCATACAAACATCATTGGAGACAATGGAGGTGACATGAAATGTCGTTCCTCATCAAGTCCTTAATTCAATGGCGTTTCGTAATCCGCAAATGGATAACATTTTATGTAGGCGATGCCCCCTGACACGGCGGGGCTTTGGCTTGATGCTGGCTTTGGTCAGAAGAAAATCGCAAAGTATTTTGGAACTTGATTGATTCCACGTTTTGGATCATGGATGATGGAATCAGCGACAGTTTGGCAATCTAGTTCACCCTGAAGTTCTGATTTAACAGGAGTAGAAACATGCGTATCAGGAAAATTGTAGTTTCGACATTACTGAAGTGTTGCGTTCTGGCATGCTTGAGCCCGAATTTGGCTGAAGCGACCGATGTTTACGTTTCAAACTATAGCAGCGGAACGATTTTCAAGATTACAGCCGGTGGTGTTCCATCAACATTTGCGACAGGGCTTGATGGACCTCGAGGGCTTGCCTTCGACGCCTCTGGCAATCTTTACTCGGCAAATTATTCAGGAAACACCATTTCCAAGATCACTCCAGAAGGTGTCATCACCACCTTTGCAAAGGGTTTTAGCAATCCGTTTGGACTCGCTTTTGATCAAGATGGAGTTTTGTATGTTTCGAATTATGAAAATCACACCATATCCAAAATCACGAAAACAGGAGAGGTCAGCACATTCGCAAAAGGCTTGAACCATCCCATAGGGCTAGCGTTTGATTCCTCAAAAAACTTGTGTGTTGTCAATTATGGCGATAATTCCATCTCCAAAGTCAATCCTGCAGGTGAAGTCACCGTATTTGCAACAGGATTAAGCGGCCCACGAGGACTCGGGTTCGACGCGTCCGGAAATTTATATGCCGCAAATTATAGCGGTAATAACGTTGCAAAAATCTCGCCCAATGGATCAGTCAGTGTATTTGCAAAAGGCATGAGCGGCCCTCGAGGAATGGCCATCGATGGATCAGGAAATCTATATGTTGCAAACAGCACGAACAACACGATTTCCAAAATTAATCCTGCCGGACTGGTAAGCACCTTCGTGACAGGACTAAATGGCCCCTATGGGGTCGCCATCCCACCCACAAAACCAAAATGAAAAACTCTTAAACTCTTGCAGAGGATCTTTCTAGCCGGTCTCAACGCTAGCCCCGGTTGATTTTTAAATAGAGATACCAATTTCAGGCCTGTTCCTGAGTAAGTCGAATCCGGGGGCTAGCGTCCTGCTGCCAGGTTAATAATATCCTCGTCACTTTCCTGATTTTACCCCTTCTGACGATTGTTTTATGGAATCATGACAAATATTCGACTCGCACGACTCCATCACGACGGATATTGCGTATAAGGGACGCCTTCAAACATAACGCAACCGACCTTTCACTGCCTGGAGTTTTGTCATGTCAGAAAAGTGCTTAGTTTCGAACAACCATTCTTCCAGAAACGCAATTCGTCATGGCCTTTCATGCACCACGCACCTCCCCTTATCTGGGACAGACCAAGCCGAGACCCTCCATCTGGAATTGATCCGAATCCATCAGCCCAAATCCTCTGAAGAGCGCGATTGTATTTCTGAACTGGCCCTTGCTCGATGGAAAACGATGGAATTTGATCGTCAACTCGATCTACGTGCTCAGGCGGAATCCGCGCAGGCTGGCCAGATTTTCGATCGCCAGATGGTTGGCCAGTTCGAATCCGACGAAAAAAGTTGGCGATCAAGCCCACGATTCCGGGTCGAGATCCTCGGAAATTCATTTTATGGAGCCTCCCTGTTTGAGCAACTCTGGTCCGAAATTCTTGCTGCCCTGAATTCTCCAATCCAGAGAATCGCGCTTCATCAGGCTCGAAATATGGCCCTTCTAGTCGGCTCAAGCTGTAAAATCCACGACCTCAGCCTCGACGGACTCTGGCTCTTCAGCCGATTTCTCAAAATGGAAATCAACCCTGCCCAGACCATCCTGGCGTGGGCTCATTCCTCTGATACTGTGCTGGTCGCAGGTGATTCTCAATTCATTGACCACCATTTCTTAAATATTTCTGACCCAGCCAAGTGTTACAAGGAACTCCACGACCGGGCCAGGAAAGAACAGAGTTACTGGCTGACCCGCAAACGGGATCTCAAAATGGAATACGCAACGCGCCGAAACCAATTTATCGAAATGTCGATGGGGACAGGCCTGGGCGACCCGAATCGGACCCATGAAGCCCGACTGGCCCTGCGATATCAGATCACCGCCCAAAACCGGGCCGACAAACTGACGAGGCGTTTGGATGGCCTCAAACGACATCGAAACCTTTTGGAATATCGAGAAGCTATGGCCCAAGAGCGTGAATCACGCCGACTGGAACGTCATTCTCGCGATCAGTTGACCGCATATGACATCACGTTCGATGAGCAGCACGACGACGATTTGATGGCAGTTGAACTTGATCCTGTGCCGATTGATCTGGACTGTGTGGATGGCAAAACGGAGCAGGAATCCGTGGAAACCAATAATCCACAAGTCATTGTTTCAGAGACATTTGCGCCCGTGGTGCAAAACAAGGTTCTGGAACAGCCAATCGCTCTTGAAAGCCGACTTCAGGACCGGATTGAGCGGATGATGAAGGGCCGGAACCGCAGTGAAAGGACTCGGATCAAGAAACAAGTCAAAGCCATGCGAATGGAAATGGCTGCGACTGTCTAAAACTTTTGTTCGGATGGAAAGTCGATCTTTGACAATTCGGACGACTCATACAGGAATTCCCGGAGGTTAACTTCCGGTGTTCAGAGTTGTATCGATCTAACCCAGGTTCATCGATACGCTTACTGCTCAAATTTATTAGGCTCGAGGGGAGACTCGAAGCAGGTGGAATTTAATCCACCCTACTTTGTAACTTCTTTCACTCACATAGGGTAAAGCATTATTGCGAAACGGGTTTGTCTCGATCATTGATGATTCACCCTGGAAGCGGGTGGGCTACATTGCCAGTCCCGGTAGGGTTGGATTTATCTAGTGACCATGCACAGTACCACCATTTACGCCGGTGGCGTAAACCCCTACGAAAAAATCGCTTACAATGAAAGCAGGCGACGAGATTCGAACTCGTGACGTCCAGCTTGGGAAACTAC
>CAMCFM010000009.1 GCA_945874095.1 Candidatus Kuenenia stuttgartensis | reverse complement strand
GATCTGGCCCTTCGGCGGGCGATTCTTCTGACTTTGAAGTCGCCCCGGTTTCTGTATCTGGAGGGGCATGGGAATACGCTTGATGCTTATGATGTTGCATCGAGACTGTCGTTCGCATTGTGGGACTCGATTCCCGACCAGCCTTTGCTTGAGGTGGCCGCAAAGGGCCAGCTTGGCAAGCCGGAACAGGTGGAGGCCCAGGCTGGAAGGATGAGCCGTGACCCGCGTTCCAGTCAGAAGATGCGTGAATTTTTGATGTCGTGGCTGAGACTTGAAGGCACGCCCGATCTCTCGAAGGATCCCAAGACATTTCCTGAATTCACAAATGAAGTGATTGCCGACCTGCGGACGTCTTTGGAAATGACTCTCGACGATTTCATTGCCTCTGAGAAGCCTGATCAGCGCGTGCTTTTGAATGGCACAGACTGGTACGCAAATGATCGAATGGCGAAGATTTATGATGTAAAAATTGCTCCTGGAACAGGCTTTCGCAAGGTGGTTAAAACCTCTGACAAGCCGAAGGCGGGCCGGACGGGTGTGATAACGCATCCTTATATGATGGCGCACCTTGCATACACAAAGGCCACTTCGCCGATTCATCGGGGGGTGTTTTTATCGAGAAATGTTCTGGGCCGGGGGATCAAGCCACCTCCAATTGCGGTTTCTCCGCTGGCTCCAGACCTTCATCCGGACCTGACTACGCGTCAGAGGGTGGCTCTCCAGACCAGTCCATCCGCGTGTGTGACTTGTCATAACACGATCAATCCTCTGGGTTTTGCGCTCGAGCATTTTGATGCGATCGGCCGATATCGTGATCAGGAGAAGGGCAAGCCGATCGACTCAACGGGCGATTACTTGAACAAGAGTGGCTCTACGGTGAGGTTTGACGGATCGGAACAGCTCGGCGAATTTCTTGGAACGGCGGAAGAGCCACAATTGGCGATCGTCATGCAGCTGTTTCACCACACCAACAAGCAGCCGATACTGGCATATGGCCTGAACGTGCCTGAAGAGCTTCGAAAGCTCTATGTGGCTGATGGATACAACATGAGAAAGCTCATGGCCAAGAGTGCTGCAGTGGCCGCTCTGGGTACGAAAAAACCGGTTGAAACGAACAAATCGCCGGCTGTAGCGGTACGAACGGAAAACGATCGTCGCTGATCGTGATGATGACCTGATACAATAAGAAGATAGAAAAAATATCGTCTGCCAGATGAAGGGATCTGAATCGAATGAGCCGTACCACGAACCGCCGCGAATTTGTCCGCGACCTTGGCCTTAAGGCCACGGCCCTGCCCTTTTTGCTGAACCTTCCGAGCCTTGGCTTTGCCAATCAGCAGGCTCGCAAGAAGCGTCTGGTGGTCATGTTCAGCCCTAATGGAGTCTTCCCGGACCAATTCTGGCCATCGGAAACCGGCTCGGATTTTACATTCAAAGAGAGCCTGAAGCCGCTTGAGGCGTTCAAGAAGCAGACGATGATTCTGCACGGACTTTGCGACAAGGTTCGTGGAGATGGCGATAACCACATGCGTGGGATGGGCTGTCTGCTGACCGGTACAGAGCTATTTCCCGGCAACATTCAGGGCGGTTCCGACACGCCCGCCGGTTGGGCATCTGGCATTTCGATTGATCAGGAGATCAAGAATTTCCTGCAGAAAGATGCCGCGACACGCACCCGGTTTGGCTCTCTCGAGTTTGGAGTGATGGTTCCCGAGCGGGCCGACACCTGGACACGCATGGTTTATTCTGGAGCCAACAAGCCGATCTCGCCGATCGACGACCCCTACCAGATGTTTAACAAGCTTTATGGGCGGATGAAAGATCAGGAGAGCCTGCGCAGTATTCTTGATGATGTGCGGGACGACTTGAAAACGCTGGGCAATGTCGTGAGCGCTGAAGATCGCCATCTTCTCGAAGAGCACGCCGGTTTTGTACGTGAGATGGAGCAGGAGCTGCAGGCATCGAAGAAGGATATGGGCCATGCGGTTCCCGAAATGGAGCCGGGTGTGCGGAAGGACAACAACAATATTCCGCAGATCAGCAAGATGCAGATTGATCTGATGGTGAATAGCTTTGTGAACGATTTCTCGCGGATCGCGACCCTTCAGTATACCAACTCTGTGGGTATGGCCCGGATGCGCTGGCTGGGGATTGAAGAGGGTCACCACGAGCTTTCGCACAACCCGGATACGGACACTGTGTCTGTGGAAAAACTCACCAAAATCAACAAGTGGTTTGCTGAACAGCTGGCTTATATGGCCAAGCGGATGGCGGAGACACCTGAGCCGGGCGGCAACGGCTCACTTCTGGATAACACTCTGATTATCTGGACAAACGAGCTGGGCAAGGGCAACAGCCACACCCTGGACAACATCCCGTTTGTTCTGGTAGGCAATGGTTTGGACTTTAAGATGGGGCAGTCGCTGAAGTTGCCACGCGTGGCACACAACCGGTTCCTGATGTCGCTGGCACATGGCTTTGGGCACCATGTGAAGTCGCACGGAAATCGTGACTTCTGCAACGATGGTCCTCTGACAGGCTTGAGTTGACCCGCTTGATTGTGGAATTATTATTGGCGAAGGGTAAGCCTGTACTCGCAATACAGGCTTACTTTACTTTCAGGGAGAAAATTTAACCCCTCTTATGAAAATGAGTTAGCGTAATATGTAGTGAATTTAGCTACAGTTTGGTAGGTTTTTTAGTGATTTTCTTTCGCACTTTTTCTGACAAACTTTCTCTATTGTTGTAGTGTCACAGGATGAAAGTTTGGGTGGGTGCTTCTCCGGGTCAAATCTTGATGCTGGAGATAGGTTGGTTAGAACGATCTTTTCCGCAGGTGAAACGAACACAATGGAGTTGGAAGCAAATCAGGCAGAATGCGACGACGAAAAAGGCCTGGAAAGGGCAATTGCGGGTTCGTTGAATTTGCCATTTCAAACAATCGCTCCTGAATCCGTGACTCCATTGATTTTTCAGCAGATTTTCAAGGTGATGCGAGAAGGTTTGTGGGTGATTGATGCGTGCGGCGTCACAACCTATGTGAATGATCAAATGGCCGGGATTTTGGGATACAGCGTTAACGAGATGATCGGCCGGCCGTTTTTTGAGTTCATGGACTCATCGTCACATG
Source organism: Candidatus Kuenenia stuttgartensis (assembly GCA_945874095.1). Lineage (GTDB taxonomy): Bacteria > Planctomycetota > Planctomycetia > Isosphaerales > Isosphaeraceae > QWQI01. The sequence continues at coordinate 20,428 of CAMCFM010000009.1, read as the reverse complement.
CGGATGCGGTTGTTCTTTTCGAGCGCCGTTGCGAGGGGATTAGTGAATCCCACGAATTTCAATTCCTGACAAAGCTGGGTGAACCACGTTGGACAGCGATGGTTTGCAGTTCATTCAGCGATCCATCAGGTCAATTTCAAGGTGCCGTGGCGACGGTTTACGATGTGTCGGAGAAACGTCGTCAGGAGTTGGTCCATCGGGAAAATGAACAAAGTCTGAAAATGTTTCTGGATAAACTGCCAGTGACGGCTTGGTCGATGGATCAAAACTATCGGATTTTAAGTTCATATGGAGCAGGATTAAAAAATCTGGGCCTGGAAAACAATCAACTCGCTGGAACCTCTCTGTTTGAATTTGCCCAAGGGCTGGATCCAGAAATTGGTAATCTCCTCTTATCTGAGCATAAAAAAGCTTTGGCAGGTCAATCGGTTCAATTTGAAACTCAGGCATTGGGCCGTTTTATTTATAATATTTTAGAACCAGTGCTGGGCCGCAGTGGCGAACCTGTTGGAATGATCGGAATTTCGGTTGATTTGACAGAACGCAATGAGTCCCAGAAGCGGCTTCAAGAAAGTGAAGCCCGTCAGCGGGCGATTCTCAATACGGCAATCGACGCGATTTTATCGGTGGATGAGGCGGGAGCCATTATCTCTGCGAACAAGGCTTCGGAAAACCTGTTTGATTATTCCCAAGCGGAATTGACTGGGAAGTTTATTCACGAAATGGTCGTCTCTAATCTCAATATTTTCAATCGTCCTGAGAGTCAGGTTTCAATTGCGGTTTTTGATGATCATGAGAACGAAAAGTCGGATGTTGAAATGTCAGGACCAACCAAACGGATCAGAGACACCGGCGGTGCGGACCGACTTTGGTTTGCATTAAAGCGTGATGGCAGCATGATACCGGTGGAAATCTCAACAGGCCAAATTGATGGGATACCGATGAAAACCATGGTGATTCGCGATGTTTCCGGCATCAGGGAATTGCAGCGCCAACTTGTTTCGATTACAGAGGACCAGGAGCGGCGGATTGGTCAGGAATTGCACGATGATATTGGTCAGGAAATGACAGGTGCAACCATGCTGACAGAGGCCTTGATCAGTGATTTGAAGCGATTGGATGCAGGTGCTGAAGTTCTGGCGTTGGCAGAACGCATTCACACGCGACTGGTTCGTTCCAGAGGTGTGGTTCGCAAACTGGCGAGAGGGCTGGCTCTTGAATTGATTGACGCGGATGGGCTTTGTCATGAACTGGAAGAATTGGCCACAAGCATTCGTGCGTTGCATTCGTTGGATTGCGTTTGGGATCCGCCTGAACGGAGTTTGAATATTGATCCTGAAATGGCAACACAACTGTTCAGGATTGCTCAGGAGGCTGTCAATAATGCTCTGAAACATTCAGGAGCAAGTGTGATTGAAATTGCAATGACGGGAAAGACCAGTTTAGACTCGTGGGAATTAAAGATTGCTGATAATGGCAAAGGGTTCGCTCAGACGGCAACGAATCGGGCTGTTGGCGGGATGGGGTTGCGGATCATGCAGTATCGTGCCAAATTGATTGGTGGAGTGATTGAAATACAGGTTCCAGATGAAGGCGGGACTATTGTGGTTTGTAAATTTCAGGAGCAGAACTTTCATGAATGAAACCAGCGAATGCCAGGACAATTCGATCCGAGTGATTCTGGTGGATGACCACCAGGCGATTCTCGAAGGTTTGACGACGTGGATCAATCGCCAGCCTGACATGCAGATGATCGGTTCGGCATCCGAAGCCCAATTGGCGATGAAGCTGATTGAGAATGGGCATCCGCAGGTCGTGATTGTGGATCTTTCACTCCGGGATAGTGACGGAATTGATTTGATCAAGCGGATTCTTTTAAGAAGCCCGGAGATCAACGTGCTGGTTTGTTCGATGTACCCGGAAATACCTTATGCTCAGCGTGCGTTGAATAGTGGAGCCAAGGGCTATATTTCGAAAGATTGCAGCAGCGAAGAAATTATCGAGGCGATTCGAACGATTGCGCAAGGCAAGTACCACACCAGTAAAGACGTTTCGGAGTGGTTATTGAAGGCTCAGTTTGGTCGAAAAACAGTGCGTACTGGGCAGAATCGAGGCTTGTATGAGGAATTATCGGATCGAGAGATTCAGGTTTTCGAGCATATTGGTAAAGGATTAACGACCATTGAAATTGCATCACGACTGCATTTGAGCAGCCACACAGTGGAAACTTATCGGCTGCGAATGAAGGCCAAACTTGGTATCAAGCACAACGCGGAACTTGGGAGTAAAGCCACCGAGTGGGTTTTAGACAAACAGAGAACAGACGATATTTGAGGCAGAGGATGAGATTCACCTGGTTGATTGCGCGGGTGGCGGGTGGCTGTTCAGGAGCGCAAATATAGGGGGGATTTGCGTTCTTGGAAGGGGGATATTGCTGTTAAACCCCAATCACAGTCAGAAGTGGATTTCTGTAGGCACGGTCCCCTGACCGGGCGGGCTTTTGCTCTTTCAGTCAATACGCATGCAACATGTTACATAAAAACAACTTACCTCGTTCCAAAAAACAAAACCAAAGCCCGCCATGTCAGGGGACATGGCCTACATAACACGTTGTTCATTCGAGGATTATGAATCGCCATTCGAACCGGGGCCAGCGCCAAGACCGGCCAGATAAACCGAACCAAATCGAACCGAATTGAACCGGGGCTAACGCCAAGACCGGCTAGATAAACCAAATTGAATTGAACCGGGGCTAGCGCCAAGACCGGCTAGATAAACCAAATTGAATGTTCCTGCTTGATCCATGACGGCCGGATTTAATGCCTGGGGATCGGTGAGGGCCGCCCTGCACCGCCATGGGCGAGTAACTGATCCACGGCTAAGCCAATATCCGCCTGTTTCATGAGCGATTCGCCTACCAGAATTGCTGATACTCCAGCAGCCTCAAGCCTCGCCACGTCTTCGTGGGTTTTGATTCCACTTTCACTGACCAGTGGGATGTTGGGCGGAATTCGGTCGCGCATCCGCAGAGTGGTTTCCAAGTCGGTCTGCATCTTATGCAGGTCGCGATTATTCACGCCCACCAGATCGGCTCCGCAAGCCAGAACGCGCGGCAGATTGGCTGTATCGTGAAACTCCACCAGAACGGTCATTCCCAAGCCCTGGGCTCGTTCTGTGAGGAATGACAACTGGGCGTCGTCGAGAATCTCGGCGATTAAAAGCACCGCGTCCGCCCCGGCCAGCCGGGCCTCGACCACCTGATATTCGTCGATCACGAAATCCTTGCGCAGGCAAGGTAACGCTGTGCCCGCTTTGACACGGGCAAGATATGTCAGGTGCCCCTGAAAATATTGCTCATCTGTCAGGATCGACAGGCAATCTGCGCCGTGATCCTGATAAATCTGAGCAATATCCACCGGGTTGAAATTGGCCCTGATCACACCGGCGGAAGGGCTGGCTTTTTTGACTTCGGCGATCAGGCGGATCGGGCCTGGCTGAGTGATGGCGGCCTTGAAGTCGCGGATCGGAAACGCCAGTGCGGTTTCCCGGGCCTGATCGACCAGCTCCTCAAGCGGCATCCGGCGCCTGGCTGTGGCCACTTCAAGACGCTTGGTTTCCACAATTCTGTCGAGTATCGTTGCGCCGTTGGCTGACATGCCGGATCCGCCCATTTTTCAATTCGATCGCCGGGTGCTTCTGTATGATCGATTCATAATAACCGTTTTGAAGCGGATTTGTCGATCAGAGCCCTTGGACCCAGATCTTATTTCTTGCCCTTGTTCCAGTAAATCCGGACATTGTGGGTGGCGCGGCCGCCAGCAGCGACGTCCGGTCGACCATCTCCGTTGAAATCGGCCACCACCAGATCCTCCACAGCCACTCCCCCATCATCGATCACTTGACGATGGAACGTCAGGCTTTGTTCGCTGGAGACGGGATCGAACAGATAAACGCCTGGCCCAGCAGGTGTTCCGGCCTTGTTTTTGTCGCGCTGGCCGACGAAAAGTTCGTCGTCGCCGTCTCCATCCACATCGGCGGTCCAGAGGCCGTGCCCCCAGGTGACAGGCTGGGCGATCACACTTCGTGTCCACATGCCTTGTTCCAGGGGTTCATCCACCACCCCTACCGGCGCGGGAACAGCTTTTGCGGAAGGCTTGCCGGGTTCTGTGTAAACAGCCACCTGAAATCCATGCCAGGGCTCAATGGTGGCGACATATCGCCGACCATCCTTCAGCCGGCCCATCTTGATTTCGCTTGCGCCTTTGAACGGAATGGCCGTTTGGTTGCCTGTACCAATCTTTGTGCGGGCAAACTGCTTCTGTGCTTTGTCGTAGGACAAAACAAAGACGCCCTCCCAGGCGCAGATCAGAATGTCTTGATCGCCATCATTATCGAAATCAACGATTTGCAAATTGTGGGTCGTATGGAGTGAATCGTCGGCCACAACCGCTGGCCAGGCTTGTGTTTCAGGCTTCTCAGGAATACTGTGGACCATGACCCTTACACCTTTCCCGGCATTCCAGTTCGGGGCCTTTGTGCCACGGCCTTGCAGAGGAGCTGTGATGAGCTGGGGCTTGCCTGTTCCGAGAACATCGCCAAATCTAAGGCGGTGCATGGTGGGCTCATTGCCGAGCGGATGAATGGTCCAGGGCTGGCCAGCCTGGGTTGGTTGACGCAGCCATTGGAGGGTTCCACCAGTGGCTGTGTCAGCAGGTCTCCATGCGGCTCCGAGGGCAAAGTCGATACGGCCATCGCCGTCGATGTCGAGGGGCTGGAGGCAGACGTTGTCTTTCTCTGTGCGGTCGCGAATGATGTCCGAGCGTTTCCAGGTCGGGTTTTCGTACCAGACGACGGCATTTTCGGTCACGGCGACCAAGTCGGGTTTGCCGTCGGAATTGACGTCGGCCACGGCCAGTGCGTAACAAACTTGACCGACATGCGGGTCGATCTCCTGAGTTTGAAACGAAATCGTGGAAGGCAGATCAGCAGCATCCGCCGAGGCGATCATGGTCATGATCGAAACAAATGGAATGATCCGGCACAGTTTTTGAGTCATAGGAGAGGTGTCCTGTTGCGGATTCGTGGAGAGGGTTTTCAGGAGCAGTTTGGGCGACGCTTTGATGAGAACGAAAATGGGGATCGCTGCGAAGCGTGCAGCCATCCCCATTGTTGATCCAATCCGATCCCAATTCGAAAGTCTACGATCAGGGAGCGGGTGCTGCTGCCGGGATAATCGCTGGGGTGGTCGGTGCCGGGGTGGCAGGTGCAGCAGGAGCCGGAGTGGCAGGAGCGGTTGCTTCGCCAGCGGCAGGTGCTGGAGGAACTGACGGGTCGAGAATTCGTGGAGAGTTTGGAGCAACCGGGCTGGCCACGGTAGATGGCTGGCTGGGGGTGCCGTAGGAGGGATCAGCCAGTTGGTCGATCATCCGCCGGACTTCATCCATAATGATACGTTCGGTGTCGTTCGCCAAGGGGGTTGGGAAGTTTGAGTAATAAAACGACTCGCCGCCCTCGTAACCACCTTCGCGCAGAACACGGGTGCTGGGCACGTATCCGAAGACGTCGTTGGCATAAGCTGAGACCCAGAGAGGGCGATCCGGTTTATTGTGTTTGGCCTTGATATTGATGCTGTAATCGACGACGACTTCGCCAGCAAGAGCGACCATCAGGAGATCATCACCGAATGAGACCACTTGAATCGGGTAGACATAGGAACGGTCGATCACGTTTCCAGCGGCCAGAATATTGATCAGGCGACGTGCATGAGCATCGCGTGGGCCACCCTTGTCGGAGAGGCGGCTTTGGTAGGAGTATCGATCGACGGGCCCTGCAAAGTGGATTACGGGTTCTGAGTGAATCGTCTTGAGGGTTCCATCAATGGGCCTTGTTTTGCCTGCGATGGCTGTGGTGACGGCCGTGGCGAGTGTTTCGCCATGCTTTTTGGCGAGATCCAGAGTACCACGAGGGTTAGGATTCTGGTCGCCGGCACAGCCGGTCACGAACATGGCCACGGTTCCGGGATTGGCTTTTTCGAGTGCGGCCTGAGCATAGCCGGCGTAGTCGCCGCAGACCTTCATTTGCTCGGAGCCCAGAGTGGTGTTGTGGCAGGCATAGCCAAACATGATGGCAAGTGGTTTGTTTGACTGGAGTTCAGTTACCTTGAGGATGGGCACGGAGTGATCTGTGGGGCCATCGGGATTGACGCCGATTTTGAAGCCGTCTTTGGTAGCTTCGCGACGATTCACAGCGAACCCGGCCTTGCCTTCGGCATGTTCGAGTTTGGCAGGCCTGCGAGCCATCATGGCTTTGCCGACCACTTCGACAATCTTGTTTTCAAGTTCCGTGGTGAATTCCACGTTGGGCGTGACGGTGTTGCCGTCGATTCCGTAGATTTCCCACTTGTCGGTGCTGTCGTTTGGTACGGGGGCACTGTGGGTGTGTGAATTGAACAGGATCAAGCTTTTTCGGGGTATGCCATAGCGGCTCTCGATACGGTCGGCGACCCGGCGGGTGATGGGTCGGCGCACACCGATGAGGTCGAGGGTGACCAGGGCCAGGGGTTCACCACCGGGCTGGGTGATGACCAGAGCCTTGGCATAAATCGGTTGTTCGACACCGGCTGATGGTTCTTTGCGAGCTGCATATCCAGCCAGCCAGGCTTTTGAATCGGCTGGAGGTGTGATTTGGACAGCGGCGGCACCGGCCAGCCATCGACGACTGGGTTCTCCAGGGGTTCGACCTTTGACCTGTTGGGCGTTTGCCTGAAGGCAGAATAAGATTCCGAGTGTTGCGGTGAGAGCGATCCTGAGTTGTTGGATCCGGTACAAGCCGCTCAAAAAAGACCCATTGACGCCGCGCATGGAGCTATCCTTTCCCCAAGCCAATTGATTCGCCGAAATCGCCTATTTTCGCCATCTCTCCGCCGAAAAATCGGTGTGAGACGCTATGAACGGACTAGAACCAATTCCAGCGAATTTGTCCAGACAGATTTGCAAAGTGGTCGGTTTAATGATCCGAGGTGTTTTGACGATTTTCGATTTAGCGATGATTCCGGAGTCCAAAGCTGTTATATTCAGGCTAACTTTGACCGTAAGCCCATTCAGAAAAAAAGGCTCATTGAAAACATGCCGAGCTTGCCGCGATTGACCGAAATGGCGCACTCGCTGGTATCGCTCTGGCTTCGTCCGGGAGATCTGGCGATTGATGCCACGGCCGGGAATGGTCATGACACAGCACTTATGGCGAGATTGGTGGGCCCGACCGGGAGTGTTCTGGCGCTTGATATTCAGCCAGAAGGTTTGGAAAATACGCGTTTAAAGCTTTTGGAAGAGGGGACATTTGGCGACCACATCAAGCTGGTTCTGGCGGACCACGCCCGTTTGGAGCAGTTGGCGACGGCGGATTGGATGGATAGGGTTCGCGTGATCATGTTCAACCTTGGCTACAGGCCCAATTCCGAACGGCCAGTTTCTACGGGTTTGGTCACCACCTTGAGCGCCATGGGCCAGAGTCTTGGTTTACTGGAGGAAGGCGGGTTGATGACAGTGGTGGCATACAGGGCTCATGATGGGGGCGAGTCAGAAACCCAGGCGATTTTGGAATGGGCGATGAGTCTTGACGACCGTCTCTGGCACGTTGCCCGATATGACCTGCCCAATATTCGTAGTCGACCACCGATCCTGCTGGCGATCAATAAGCGCAAGCACCGATCTTTGGTGAAAAATTTCATCCCGATTCCTTAGGAAAAGGGCGGAAACAAGTTCGTTTTTAAAACCAACCGGAACGTTCGTAAACTATTCCATACATTGATTTTGAAATCTGGAGTTTGAGTTTGAGATTTGTGTGGGGAGAGCCCGATGTCGAATCGTAATCCTCAAATAGTCAAGATGTTATGTAGAATCCTGTAGGAATCAACAAAAAAACACCAGCCAGATTCTCCTTCCTTGGTGAATCTGTCTGGCGTTTTCGATTTTCAACAGCGTTCGGCGAGCCTAAATCAGTTAGGCACGCTGGCATTACCTTGCTGACCTGGCCGGCCACCCGGAGGAGGTACAGCTGGAATATTGTCGCGACCACCTGAAACCGGCATCGGATTTTCGGTGTCGTCGAGATTGCCTGGGGCATTGCGTTCTGGATCAATATTGCCGGCAGGAACTGGCGGCGTGATTACGCGGCCACCTGTCGGGGCTGGCACATCAATCCCAAGAGCCTTCATCCGGGCACGCTGAGTCGCGGCCATCGTATTGGCATAAGGGAATTTCGGACCTGGGTCAAAATGCTGGACATCGTCATGGAAATACTTGCCTGATGGCAAGGTCATCCCAGCGTATTCCACCTGACAGCCAGTCGAAATACTGAGTGCAGCCAACGCTGCGGAGGCCATCCAAGCCTTCCGAGCCTGCTTCTGTCCACACAACCGGTCAAATACTTTAGCGAGCATGGTGTCACCCTCCATGGCGAGAATGCGGCCTGACGTGGTGAATTCCAGCGTCTTGGGCCGATCGCTCCTGCTGATCGGAACAATTCCTACATTCAGAATCGTCCGAACCGGCGATTGACTTGACAGAATCTTATCGATCAGATCAGGTTTGATGACTGATGTGGGATGATCGGCTGGGCTGGCAGAGTGATTTTGGGACGGACTTTGTACGTTGAGCCGCGATGATGGAGGTTAAAACTTGGCAAAAACATGGAATTCCTTTACGGCGGTTTGAATAAACCGTAAGGCTCATACCGGATTCAGGGTGATTGGATTGAATGTGATCTGGCTTTAGGGCCAGGCCGGAAATAACTTCCCGTTTTCAAACCAATTAATCAGGGCTAGCGCCAAGACCGGCTAGATAAATGGCGCTAGCCGCCGGTTTCTTGGTTTGAATCTAGCCCCCAGTTCGCAGAAGATTAATAACCGGGGCTAGCGCCAAGACAGGCTGGATAACAGCCAAGTTCTGCTTTGCTAAGATTGGCCTAAAAAGCGAAAGTTATTTTCTGTCTTTTGCTTAGGGCCAAAGGCGGAACAAGAGAATAACCACTCTAGTATAAACATATACAAATTATAGACTTGCTCCAACAGCACAACTTTCGGGACGCTCGGCCCTTGCTCGCGCTGCGGGTTAGTTTGGGCTGATGAGCCAGATCAACCAACCCCATCACCCCGTAATCCGGTATGAGCCTTGTTCATTTTACGGAACGAATTCTGGACGGCGGAAAAACCTGCTCTTGTTCCAGACTCCATGAGTTCGGAATCGATAACTCCTGATTTTGGATCTTTACCCACTGCTTCGGCGTCACGTCAAGCACCAGAAGCCGGTGCTCGGTCTGCTTGCCCATATCAACGCCAAAATCAATTGGCTCAAACACTTCCGTGAAACGATCGGCGATCAGTATATTGACCTCGATGAAACGAATTTCACGTTCGCCGGCATTCTTGGGAAGATAATGAACGGAAACAACGCCTGGGTCTGTTTTCAGGTGCTGCGTGGCATACCACTTGGCCAGTTTGTCTCGCTCAAATTTTACGATATCCCTCATAATACACTCCAGTACTAATCAGGATCGACCAAGAGTCTGAACCAACTTCCCTATCTTACTTCTTCAACAGCCCGTCTTCAATCTCCAAAACGAGATCCTGAGGCTGGATGAAACGACGATCGTGCGTGACCACGACCAGGGTTGTCCCAAGTTCCCTCTGAAGTTCCCGCAAGATTCGGAAAACATCTTCGCCTGTGCGGGTGTCCAACTGGCCGGTCGGCTCGTCAGCCAGAACCACTTGTGGATTCTTGACCAGGGCACGTGCAATGGCCACGCGCTGCTGTTCTCCACCAGACATCTGAATTGGCCGGTGTGTGAGGCGGTGGCTAAGCCCGACCTTGGTCAACATCGCTTTGGCTCGGTCGCGCAGTTCTGGCGTGATTCCACGTGGCAGAAAAGGTACCAGGACATTCTCTAAAGCTGTCAGGTTACCAACCAAATTAAAGGCCTGGAAAATGATTCCAATTTTGTCGCGCCGGAAAAGGTCCTTCTGAGGCTCTGTCATTGTGGTCAAATCTTGGCCGTCGATCACCACCCGGCCCTTGGTCGGCTGATCCATCGCACCAATCAGGTGCAACAACGTGCTTTTGCCGGAACCTGAGGGCCCCACAATGAATGCGCACTGGCCCGCAGGAATCGACAGGCTGACGCCGTGTAGAATTTCCATGACGCCTTCGCCGCTGCGGTACGATTTGGTCACGTCATGGGTTTCAATCATCGACATCGCTTTTATGTTCCAAGTCTCTATAGATCAATGAGATAACGATCTTTATGGACGGCCGTATCAACGGTGTCCGAATCGGATCGCTTCCATCGGTGCCAGACGTGCGGCTTTCCAAGCAGGATACAAGCCACCCAGTGTGCCTGTAACCACAGATAAAATCATGCCCAGAAAGAGCAGGTAGGGAGTCACAACGAGCTGTAAACCCCCGCTCAGGAACTGATTGGCGATATTCACACCGACCAGGGCCAGACCGCAGCCCATTACCCCGGCAATCAGCCCCATGTAAGCACTTTCGAGAGTCACCAGACCCAACACATGGTTTTGTGACCAGCCGTTGGTCCGCAAGATTCCGAATTCGGCAATCCGTTCCAAAGTGCTCATCAGCATGGTGTTTACGATACCGACAACACCCACTGCAAGAGCCAGACTGACGGTCAGGCCAAGAACCCGATCGAGTTGGCCCATGAGATTTCCAAAGCTATTCTGGAACTCGTTCATGCTTCTGGCATCAAAGTCGGGGAAGCTTTTTTCGATGAGCTGGGCCACTTCGTCAGACTTCACAGGGTCGGTCATTTCCACGTAAACATCCGACAGTCCGTTAGGCCTGTTCAAGACGCGGCGAGCTGTCTCAATGTCCATCACGATCACTCCATCCAAAAGCATGGAGTTTGTGTGATAGATACCGATGACGTCGAACTGCTCATTGCCGATCTTGACCTTGTCGCCAGGTTTTTTGGGCGAATTGTCAGGGTTTTTGAACTGGTTGGCAAACTTCTTGGAAAGCACTACGTTTTTCGAGCCACGATCCGTCTCGTTCAGATAGCGACCACCATTTTCAGTGGCTGGCAGTAAGGCTTTACGATAGACGGAAGTCGTGATTTTGGCGTGCGTGGTCGTATCCTGACCAGTCACCACAGGGGTATCCAGAAAACTTTGCATCCGCTTCTGCTGGTCTCCAAGATTATTGAGCGTACGAGCGATCAGGCTTGTGTTCTCAATTGGTGGGGAGATGCCCCAAATCTCGGGACTGACGATCTTTACACCAGGAATGGAGCGGATCTTGTCAGGCAGATCGGCAGGAATGTCGCTGAAGACCGGGCTTGGAGCGTTGTTACGAAGTACAATCACTCCTTGAATCTGGTTCAGGGTGTTGCCCACAAGCATCCTTAGGCCATTCGAGAGGCTGAAGAGGCCAACCACGCCCAGAATCGGGATGGAAAGTCCAATCAGAGCCAGGAAGGTCCGGGTGGGTCGGGTCAGAATGTTTCGCCAGGCAAATCGCCACATGATGTTTTCGGGTCCGATTCCGTCTTTTGGTGTCTGTGTTTTCTATTACGGATCGTAACGGATCGCCTCCATCGGCGACCAGCGTGAGGCCCGCCAGGCCGGATACATTCCGGCCAACATCCCGGTCAAAATCGATAAAAGCATGCCCTGAATCAGAATCGATGGAGTTGGCAGAAGCCGGATACCATCCTTGAGATAAAAGTTGGCCACCCAGCAGCCGGCAATCGCGAGACCACAACCCGCCATTCCCGAAACCGCGCCCAGATAGAAACTTTCAAGAGTGATCAGGGTCAGGATCTGGCGGCTCGACCAGCCATTGGTGCGCAATACACCAATTTCGGGAACCCGTTCCATGATGCTCATGATCATCGTGTTGGTGATCCCAACAGCACCGACTCCAAAGGCCAAGCCGACTGCCATCAGCAGGAGGACGTCAATCTGGCCCATGATATCGCCAAACGATGCTTCGATTTCGTTCATCCCACGACTATCAATCTCATCCCACCGACTCTCTACAATTTTACTGAACTTCTCGTTGTCGCCCGGATTTTTCATCTCCACATAAAGCGCAGATGTCGCATCAGAAGGTGCTTTGAGCAGTGTTCGGGCCGTCTCAATATCCATCACCAGAACCACATCCAGCAGCAATGACTTGGTTTCATAAAGCCCTATAATCTCAAAATCATCGGTCCCGATTTTGATCTTGTCACCAGGCTTCCTGGGAGAACCATCTGGATTCGGATATTGCAGAGAGAACTTTCTTGAGAGTACCACACGATTCAGCCCCCGGTCGGATTCATTCAGAAATCGACCACCTGAACTGGGCGGTTTCAGCAAGGCTTTCTGATAAACTGCGGAATCAAGTTGATTATGTTCCGAAACATTCATCCCCAGGACTACGGGAGAATCAAGAAAGTTCGAAAGCCGCTTCTCCGTACTACCAGCTCCCAGGGATCTTAACACCATGCTGGTATTTTCAACTGGAGGCGCCACTCTCCAAAATTCGGATGCGACATTTTTCACACCAGGAATTTTGCGGATCTCGTCGGCCAACTTTGAATCAATATCACTAAAAACAGGGCTCGGAGTATTCGTCCGGAGCAGCATCACGCCTTGAACCTGTTTGACAGTATCACCCACAAGTCCTCTGAGCCCATTGGATAAGCTCATCAGACCAACCACTCCAAGCACTGGAATGGAGAGCCCAATCAGGGCAAGTACCGAACGAATCGGGCGGGAAAACAGATTTCGCCAGGCGAAGCGGTACATCTTTAAGCAGGCCAGGTTCTAGGTAGGATTGTCAGCAATTCGATACTCATCTGTTATAGACATGGTGTCAAATCGACATCGCGACGACCCTTTCAGCGAAAAACCCCGACGTAAAGACGGGGTTCTTAAAACGATTCCCGATCGGTTTAAATCGTCGCCAAAAGACTGAGGAGACTTCTTCGAGCCCAATCAGTTCGGAATCCACTCTTGTTTCCCAAACTGACCTCGACCGCCTGACAATACCCAAAGAAATCCAAGCCATCCATGTGATTATGAATGGCTCAGGTTTAAATTCACTCAGAGGCTGGAGGCGTATCAGGCGCTGCGCCACCTTGTTCGCCTTCTGTGGCAGGGTCACGCGTTGCAAAGAATTGCTTCAGCTGACCGAATGAGCGTAGTGGAACTGCCCCTGTGATTTCTTTTTCAGAGAGCGGCTTGGCTGGTTCAGATGGCCTGGATGGACGTGTTGGACGAGCCTGCTGGGAGTACCCACCAGTCGATCCACCACCTCCACCACCATATCCGCCTTGCTGAGAGCCACGACCATAGCGTGAACGACCTTGATCGCGCTGCTGGCCACCGTCTCCCCGGCGTTCTCCACCACCACCACCGCCCTGGCTTGAGGAGGAACTTCCACCGTCGTCTCGACGTGGTGGTCGACGATCTCCACCGCCTCCACCACCACCAGCAGATGAAGGTGAAGGTCCGCGGTCTCCTCCTCGATCACGACGAGGACCACGATCTCCACCTCCACCGCCTCCATCATCACGACGCTGACCACCACCGCCACCACCATCGCCACCCCGTGGACGCTGCTCGCGTTCACGTTCTGTGCCGGGGGCAACCATTGTCAGAGAGACGCGTTTGCGGTCGTTATCAACGCCGAGCACCCAAACGGTAACCACGTCGCCGACTGAGACCACATCGTGAGGGCTCTTGATGTAACGATTCGCCAATTGACTGATGTGTACAAGGCCTGAATCCTTGAGGCCGATGTCCACAAACGCGCCGAAGTCGACAACGTTCAGGACAGTGCCCTTGAGCTCCATGCCGGATTGGAGATCTTCGAGCTTGAGGATCCCCGTCTTGAAAATTGGCTTCGGCAGGTCTTCCCGAGGGTCACGACCCGGGCGGGCCAGAGCAGCACAGATGTCGTCGAGGGTTGGTACACCAACGCCCAATTCCAGTGCCGTTGGCTCAAGCTCAAGCTCGTTCAATTTTGCCCTGAGCTGATCAACCTGTTCTTTATCCTTCAGCGACTCTGCGGAGAAGCCGAGCTTTTCAAGCAGTTTCGTAGCGACTTCATAGCTTTCAGGGTGAACCCAGGTATTATCGAGCGGATTTGGAGCGTCAATAATTCGCAAGAAACCAGCGGCTTGCGTGTAGGTGACTGGCCCGACGCCTTCGACGGCCTGAACCTGATCACGAGACGTGTAAGGACCATGTTGCTGACGGTGCTCAACCACCCGGCGAGCTGTCAACTGGTTCAAACCGGCTACGTGTCGCAACAGTGGAACACTGGCTGTGTTGAGATCAACACCGACAAAGTTCACACCACTTTCGACAACCGCTTCCAGAGTCTCTTTGAGCGTCTTGGCACTCACATCATGCTGGTAGAGGCCAACACCGATGTTCTGTGGATCAATCTTGACCAGTTCAGCCAGTGGATCGAGCAGTCGACGACCGATCGAAATCACGCCCCTGAGGGTTGCATCGTAGTCAGGAAATTCTTCACGACCCACATTGCTTGTGGAATAAACACTTGCGCCCGACTCATTGACGATGACATAGCTGAGCTTTGAAAGCACAGGATCTGCCACGTGAGGAGCCGGTGGCTGAGGAGGCTGAGGTGGCTGAGGCTTCGGCCCCCGTGGACCTTTTTCCTTGCGCTCGGATCGCTCTTTTTCCTTGGCTGGCTTCTTCTTCGGAGGCTCTTCGCCTTCCTCTTTCGCTGCCAGACCTTTAGGCAAACTCGTCAGGCTTGAAAAACTGGCGGGTTTCGCTTCCGTTTTCGTGGCTTCAACAGCTTCAGATGGTTCAGAACCACTCTCTGGTGTCGAATCCGCCACTGCGGCAACTTCTTCAGCAGCAGGAACTTCTTCGGCAACGGGCTGGGCAGATTCTGAGGACTCAGAAACCACTTCAGGAGCACTGACTGCTTCTGGCTGGACTTCTGATTCAGTCACAACAGGCTCATCCTCTTCCGGTGATCCACCAGAAATTGGGGGAGGAACTTCCTCAACCACTTCAGGAGCCACCACTTCAGGGGCCTCAGAGATGATTGGCTCGACAACTGGCAATTCAGTGACGACTGGTTCAGCAGCCTCGGCAACCACTGCTTCAGCAGGTGTTTCCGGTTCAACCACAGGGGCTGCTTCGACCACTGCTGCCACGACAGGGGCAGGAGGAGGAGCAGGAGGTTCAGGTGGCTTCCAGTTTTCCACCGTTATTCCGGCTTCTTGAAAGTGAACACCTTCAGAAATGATCTCTGCCACAAGCTCTTCGGTTTCCCGACAGGCTGTACCGTTACCAACGGCGACGGCCTGAACCTTATGCTTGCCGACGAGATCTTTCAGGGTCATTTTGGCCTCATGGCGCCGATTTTGCGGCGGGTGAGGGTAAATCACCGTATGGTCGATCAAATTTCCATGAGCGTCAAGCACAGCCACTTTGCAACCAGTGCGGAAGCCTGGATCGATCGCAAGCACCACCTGGGAAGCGATTGGTGGCTGCAGCAGGAGGCTTCTCAGGTTGCGGGCGAATACTTCGACGGCATGCTTTTCAGCTGTCTCAGAGAGGTCGCGACGAACTTCGCGCTCCAGGCTCGGACGGATCATCCGTTCCAGGGCATCAAGGGCGGCTTCGTGGAAAATTGAGCCTTGTGGGTGTCCGTCAAGCGGTAGGTTGTCGAGGACAGCCTTTTCAAAATCCACCTGGGGAACTTCCAGCTTGATCTTCAGGACGTTCTCTTTTTCGCCACGATTGAAGGCCAGAATGCGGTGTGGTGGAATGTTCTGGATCGGCTCGCTGTATTCAAAGTAGTCGCGATAATCCAATCCCTTGCCTTCTTCAAGGCTTTCATTCTTCAATGTCCCAATCTTGCCGAATCGCCAGACCACTTTCCGGGCAGAATCCCGGATCAAGGCCAGTTCACTGATGGCTTCAGCCAGAATGTAGCGAACGCCTTCGAGCACCTGATCGGTGGTTTCGACGCCCTTTTCAGGGTTCAGAAACTCGCTGGCCGCTTCGACGATATCGCCGAGCGTTTCGTCGCGATTCCAGACTCGCAAAGCGAGTGGCTCAAAGCCTTTCTCGCGTGCTTCGCTGGCTTTTGTACGCTTTTTGGGCTTGTATGGTAAATAAAGATCTTCGAGCTTTTTCGGGCTTTCAGTCTGACGAATCGCTTCTTTAAGCTCTTCGGTCAACTTGCCTTGTGACTCAACGGCCTTCAGTATGGTTTGCTTGCGGTCGTTCAGGTCTCGAATCTTCTGAACCCGGCCTTGAATCTCACGGATCTGGACTTCGTTGAGTCCACCCGTTCGTTCCTTGCGGTAACGGGTCACGAAAGGAACGGTGTTGCCTTCGTCCAGCAATTGGACGACGCTCTCCACTTGAACCTTGCGGATCTGTAAGTCCTGTGCGATTCGCCCAAGGTCAATAGGGAAAAGGGTTTCCATCGAACAGTACTCGTCATTTCCATCTAAGTTTTGTACGTGTTGGCAAGCGATACGCGCCGCCTCTTGAATGAAACGGCCACGTTTCTGTCAGGCCGAGGTCAAGATGCAGAAAGCCACACTTACCTAACCACTTTATGAGTTCATTGTCAAGGCACAGCATGCTTATTTTTTAGTGCAGGCCCTGCTTTGGATTCCATAAACCACTATCATGAAAGACGATAAATCTATTACGCTTTTCGTCCTGTTTCAGGCAAATTCTTTTCGCTGTTTTCAACTTTTCAGACAGATTTCGAGTGATTCCACCATTCTGCGCCCGATTCTCGACCGGGCGCATCTGGTGTTTCTCAATCAGCAATCAAACACCTCAGCCCAAGGTTCGTCAAGTCCTGCCAAACCGGCTTGGACCAACCATGTGTCTACGGTGTGTGTGATGAACCGGCATCCACGTTCCTTAAACTTCAGGGCCATCGGCACACCCACAGCCAGGGCCGCCATGGGCACCCCTGCCGATTGACAGGCTGCCGAGATTTTATCGATCGCTTCCCACAATTTCGGATGGTCGAACTGTCCGGGAATACCCAGGGACTGGCTGAGGTCTGCTGGCCCGACAAAGATCATGTCCACGCCCGGGACCTGAGCAATCGCTTCGGCTTCTGCAAGTGCTTCGGCTGTCTCGATCTGGATGGCGACCATGACGTGGCGGTTGGCGTCTTCAAAATAGGCATCGCGGCTGGCATATCCGCCATATCGGCCATCCACTCCGCTGCCGTTGATCCCGCGCATTCCCTGAGGATAGAACCGGGCCCATTCGACAATCTTCTCGACCTCGGCGGCTGTGCGGACCATGGCGGCCATGATCCCATCGCTACCGGCCTCCAAGGGCCGCATCACATCGGCGTAGTTCTGGGCGTAGAGTCTTACAAACGATGGTATTCCCACAGATCGGGCGGCGCGGGCCGCATGTTCGATCTGAGGCATGGTCAAGCCCACGTGCTCCTGATCAAACCAGACGACATCGAATTTGCCTGACATGCAAAGGATTTCGACAAACTTTGGTTCGCAAAGCTGGCCTATCAATGCGCTGGATAAGATCCGCTTGGGATCGCGAACCAGTTCGCGCAAATTCACGGCATTATGGGCGGGCATTTTTGATGTAACTCCTGATTTTCAGATAGGATGATGTCGAATGTCAGCGGTTCGGCGATTCAGCTCAGAGATGGAGAGCCAGCCCACAGAGACCGTTTCAAATTAACCCATTTCTTCTGAAAATACACTAGAGCCCACTCAAGCCCGGCTAGATAAATCGAATCCTTGCAAAGTAGTGGGCTTTAGCCCTCCCTACGAGCAGGTGGGCTTTACCGTACCGGCTAACGGCTTGCAATGTGGGGTGGGGTGAAGCCCACTTGCTTCTAGCCTTGACGGAGCACTAGACCACAGACCGCTGGTCAGGGCTGTAGGATCACGGGCCTTCATGCTGAAATCTCTTACTGGATTTGGTTTATGTCATGAATCAAGAGTCAAAAACCCATCAAACTTAGCAAGTACATAGGACCACTCTCAATCCCATCACCCATAATCCAGCATGGGCCATGATGGAATAAACGCCTCCTGATCGACACAAAAGTACGCCCCCCAAAAAAAACAGGCAACGTTTTTCAATGTTTTTCTGTACACTAAGTGCATGTCTCTTGTCCTATATCGATTCTCAGAACGTATACATCCGTGGAAGAGCCTGACCTCATAAAACGAGTCACTTGAGGCGCACTAGTTCCTCAAATGTTGGTTTTTCAGCAGGTTATCCCCTGTTTTTTCGACGTTTTTGACACTTTACCACCCTAAAAGTCATCGTTTTTGACACAAATCTCGCCATTTTGACTCAAAAAACTCCTCCCTGACAGAGACACTCGTGAGATTATCGACGAGAAATCCGTAATCTCATTGACCTCACCACCGCTTCTAAGGAACAGGCGAGAAATAACTTCCGGTTTTTTGGGTGATTGGGCTCCAGAGGAGACAAATATTAATAGGCTTGTCCGAAGGACATCAACAGCCCTAACCTACCACCCTCCTTCGTCTGGGCTCCAGAGGAGACAGCTATTACTAGGCGTGTCCTCTGGACATCCATAAATCTGGGAAGTGTTATCTTTGGACTCCAGCGGAAACAGCTATTAATAGCTTTGTCCGAAGGACATCAAAAGTCCCAGCCTGACGCTAACCTCGGTTGGTTTTGAAAAACCGGAAGTTATTCTCGGCCTGTTCCTAAGAGGACTCATCTCAACCCAAAAAACGACGTTTTATCGTGGCCAGACTCTCTGTCACCCAGAAATTCCAAGTAGACACCCATCGCAAAATAGCAACTCATGGATTTGATTCAATGCTTCGTTCAGACGGAGCAATCCAACTATGAGAATCTTGATATTACAATAGCAATGACACCATAATAAAAAAATAAACACGATGTAATCAGGGTTTCCAGAGTTTTTCAGGGACGAGTATTTAGTCTGGCGTATAATTCATTCGATTGGTATCATTGCGATTTCCTCAGCCTGTTAGATTATACAAGTATATCCTATCAACGAACGCTTCTTTTTGGGGCTTAAAGAATTTCGCTCCAAATGAAACGCAATCTTCGTGATACAGCACTCCGGAGAAAATAAAAACCGTGCGTTATCGTACGCTCCGTTCAAGTTTGGCGACCGAATAGATCAACAGATCAATAATACAACAAGTCTTCGAATGCTTAATTCCAAGGATTTTCGCGTCATTATTTACTGATAGGAAAGACTTAACCTTTTGTGGCGGATTTTGATTAGACATCATTCAATCCGCTTTTCTGGTTAAGCGAAGCCATCATACAACCCCTTTCATCTCGGCCACAATTTAACAAAGTGGCTGAGACCTTCATTAAAGGACAGGAAGATGCATCCGAATTCAAATGAGATCTACAACTGTTGTCAGAATGCATTTCTAATGATTCTGCCAAGAATAAAATCGCAGGCATGGCTCGCATTTCAGGGGCTATCATTCGACTTGAAACAAGAGCTTCAATCGGAAGTCGTTGCTCACTGCTGGAAGTCATTTGCCAGGCTCTTTGAGTTGAGGAGACATGAAGATGTTCCCCCAGTGACACTGGCCCGATTTGCAATTCGGGCCGTGAGATCAGGCCGAAGGATCGGGGCATCACTCAATATCAATGATGTCACGTCGCACTATTGTCAAAACCGCATGGGTATAAGGTCAACCCATTTTTACAAGACCGATCTAAACGGAGATAACTGGACGGAATCACTCATTGCAGACGAAAGGGCTCGACCAGATGAGCTTGTGATGGCTCGAATCGATTTTTCCGAATGGCTTCAGACCCTTAAACCACTTCACAGAAAAGTCGCAGAGCATCTCTCACTTGGTGAATCGACTCATTCTACAGCCAGGATCTTCAACCTCTCTCCAGGCCGAATCTCGCAAATCCGGCGACTTTTAGAACAATCATGGCACAGTTTTCAAACAGAAGACTGTGAGGATTAATATCAAATCCCACTCAGGAATTTGATTCCGTGATACCACCCCTCGAGGTCGATCACGGCTGGAAATAAGTATCAGAAAGGGTCTTGCCATCTCCAGTAGTAAATCGAAAAGTGAGTTCTCTATTGGAATCGGGAGAACCCCATTTTAGAGTTCATTTCCATCTTCATCAGATTTCAGATTCTCTGACAATCTGATTTCTGACAGAAAATGTAATCAAGATTAAAATTGCCAAAGTGGGCCACTCAGCAAGGTGGCCCACTTTGGTCCTTATTTTTAGATATCGGACGATGTCAAGTCGATTGTAAGCGATCTCGAGGAATATATTTGACTCCGTAGAGAACTTCATAATAAGATACACTGTAGGTTTAATCTCCCATTCACTTTGCATTAACGCACCGTCCGTCCAGGCTTGATCGTT
>CAMCFM010000008.1 GCA_945874095.1 Candidatus Kuenenia stuttgartensis | reverse complement strand
GACGGTGTCGTCGGATGATTAATCTGACGACCACCCCCACAACCCCTGTCCGTAACGCGATGACTCATCACGTCACGATATCATCACACACCTTTTCACGGTATAAATCACCAAGATATGGCGACGAAGGAGCGAGAGTTGTCCACCCGCGTTCACGAGATGGCCAAAGAGCTGAACGTCAGGAGCCAAGAAATACTTGATTTTCTGAGGAATGAAGGGGAAGCCGTTAAAACCAGTCCCCTTGCCAGTCTCGAATCAAATCAAATTGAAATGGTTCGCAAGCAATTTGGCGGTAGCGCTGAATCTGCGGCTCCTGAACCTGCAAAAGCTGTCTCCGACATTAAGTCCGTTGAGCCAGCACCACGAGTCATAAGCACGCCACCCGTAGCGAAGCCCGTGACCGAGGTATCTACAAAGGCCCCTGAGGTGGTGCCTATCACGAGTTCTCCGGCTGTTAAACCAGCCGCTCCACCAAAACCGGTGGAACCCGTGACGGTACGCCCCGCAGCCACTGGATTGACCGGCCCACCGGCAGCCAGTCGTCCTGCGGAATTTCAAAGGCCACCGATGCAAAGTGCTCCAGCAGGACCCAAGCCACCGCTGCAAAGCGCACCAGCAGGCCCCAGGCCCCCACTGCAAAATGCTCCAGCAGGCCCAAAGCCACCGCTGCAGCGTCCGCCTGCTCCTGCTCCACGACCTGGTGGACCATCAGGAATCCAGTCAGGCAAAACGCCTGTCCTTTCCACAGGTCTGCATCGACCAAACCAACCGCCTCGTCAACCGCTGGCCTCAGTCGCTCCCAAAGCCTCTGCCGAGCCTCAGGCACAAGAGTCTGTAGAGCAACAGCCAGCCGTTACAGCGGCCGCACCTCCGGCACCTCCAGAGCCTCCAAGCCCATTTACTCGCAGGGATTACATTGATCCTTCGGGTGTGCGGCGAACGATGCCTGCTCCAGGTGTACCACAGGCTCCGCAACGGCCTCCAGAGCGCAAACCGTCTGCCGATCCATCATTGGAGCGTCGGCAAATGCCACGCCCAACAGGCCCAACCCCACCGACATTCCGCTCGTTTGCTCCTACCGGGGCACCGACAGGACAAGGCCCTTTGCACCGGTCTTCCGAGCAAAAGGGTGGTGGTGGTCAACGTCCTGCACAGGGTCAGGGACCAAGACCTGGTAGTGGGAGCCCTCCACCACCAGATGGTGGTGGTTCTTACACACGTCCGGACAAAAAGTTCACGCCTGATCAACTCAAGGCGATGATGCAATCCGGCCAGATTGGTGGATTGCCAGGAGCAGCCAAACCTGCCCAGCAGCCTTCCGGTGGCCGCATGTCAGGATCTGCTCCAAGGATGGGAATGGGAGCACCTGCTTCAGCCCCTTCGCAATCCGTTCAGAATCCATCCGGCAATGCATCAGCCGCACAAGCTCCTGCGATTCCGATCGACGATGAGGAAGAACGTAAAAAAGCGAAATCTGGGGCAGTTGGCGATCGTGCCGTCCGCCGGGTTCAGCGTGAGAAACGTCAAAAAGATCGCGTGACATCTCCTGTCTCTGTAGACGCCGTTCTGGTGGCTGTAGATGAAGAAGATTCACGACAATATCGCAGACGTCATAAAGTCAAGGTTCCAGTTGGGAATCAGCAACAGCGTAAAGATCACGCTGAGATTGAGGCTCCAATCACCGTCAGAAGTCTTTCTGAGGCGATTGGCGTTAAAGCGAATCAGATCATGACTTTGCTGTTCTCTCAGGGTATCGCGGTTCGTATCAACGATTCGCTGCCTGAACAGACCGCCCTGGAATTGGCTCTGGAATTTGGAGTGGATCTGACCATTGTCCATGAACGGACAGCGGAAGATGATCTGCTTGATGCCTTTGTGGATGAAACGGTGGAAGGCGACAAACGCCCTCGTGCACCAATCATCACCATTCTGGGCCACGTCGACCATGGCAAAACATCGCTTCTTGACAAGATCCGGAAGTCAGACGTTGCCGCTCATGAATCAGGCGGGATCACCCAGCACATTGGTGCTTATCAGGTGGTTCACAATGGTCATGCGATTACATTCCTTGACACACCTGGTCACGAAGCATTTACGTCAATGCGTGCCCGTGGTGCGAATGTCACGGACATCGTGGTTCTGGTTGTTGCAGCGGATGACGGCGTGATGCCGCAAACGCTGGAAGCGATCAGTCACGCCAAGGCTGCCGATGTTCCAATCATTGTCGCCCTGAACAAGGTCGATCTGCCGAACATCAATTTCAACCGGATCTTTGGTGAACTCAGCCAGCATGGCCTTGTTCCTGAAGAATATGGTGGCGACACCCTGGTTGTGAAGACTTCAGCCCACACCGGGGCCGGTATTCCTGAACTTCTGGAAAACCTGTTGCTGATTGCGGAACTGAAAGAATTCAAGGGTAATGTGAATCGCCCAGCTGTCGGAACCTGTCTGGAATCCCAGATTTCCGAAGGTCGGGGTGTTGTGGCGACCATGCTGATTCAAGACGGAACACTCAAGATTGGTGACGTCATTGTGTGCGGCGACGGCTATGGCCGGGTCCGCGCCATGTTCAACCATCGTGGTGAACCAGTTGAAGAGGCTGGCCCGAGCATGCCAGTGGAAGTCAACGGCCTGGATTCTGTTCCAGAAGCCGGTGAGAAGTTTGCAGTTCTTCCGGATCTCTCGAAAGCCCGCGAAATTTCAGAGACACGCAAGACACGCTCCCGCGAGCAGGATCGTTCCGAACGCAGTTCAGTTACCCTCGAAAATCTCTTCGACAGGATGAACGAACAGCGTGTCAGAAGCCTGAACATCATCCTCAAGGCCGATGTGCAGGGATCGCTCGAAGCCCTTACAAAAGAGCTGGATAAACTCGAGAACACCGAGATTCCAATTCGGATTCTGCACAGGGCTGTGGGTGGGATCAGCGAAAGCGATGTCCAACTGGCAGACGCCTCACAAGCCATTATCATTGGCTTCCGTGTTGCACCTGAAGACCGGGCGATGAGTCTGGCCGATGACAAGAAGATCGACATTCGTCGATACGACATCATCTATCAGGTGACGGATGAAGTGAAAAAAGCCATCGAAGGGATGCTTGTCCCGGAAATCAAAGAGACACATCTGGGCCGCGCTGCGGTTCGTCAGGTCTTCAAGATTTCCAAGGTCGGCACCGTTGCAGGCTGTTTTGTAACGCAGGGTACGATCGAACGATCGGCCAAGATTCGGCTGTTGCGTGACGGCCGTGAAATCTACAAGGGATCGCTCGAAGCTCTCAAGCGTTTCAAAGATGATGTCAAGGAAGTTCGCGAAGGGTTCGAGTGCGGTATCCGCGTCTCGAATTACGACGATCTCAAGACTGACGATATCATCGAGGCCTACAAGATCGAGGAAATTCGCCGAACACTGTAATTTCATGAGGGTTCGGGCGACAATTTGGTCGCCCGAATTCACATTTTAGAATCAGTGGGCGAACTGGTAACCCAAAATGAGTGTTCACCGTTCTTTGAGAGTGGCTGAAGCTGTTCGTGAAGTTGTGGCCACAGCCATACTCACGGAGGTCAGCGACCCTCGTGTACGCAATGTGACTGTCCTGTCGGCTGAAGTGACTCCGGATCTCCGCTATGCCAAAGTGTTTTTCACTGTCACAGGTGACGACCGCGAGGAGAAGCGTGTGATGCATGGCCTGCAATCAGCTCGGGGCTTCCTCCAGAAAAAAATTGCTGCGAGACTCCAGACCCGGATCACTCCGGAACTTCGTTTTGAGATCGACAATTCCGCCCGACGGACCATGGAGATCCTCAAGTCGATTGAATTATCAATCGCCGAGGACAATATCGCGAGAAGCCAATCGGCTGAGTCGACGGGTCATGCCGAAGATGACGGGTTAGAACCAGAAAAGGACTGAATCAGAAGCGTCTTCAGGTGAACGTCTTGAAGGCTCCATGATAAGATCGTTTTCTTGTGACATATGTACGAATGATCCTTGATTCCCAGCGTTTAGAGTCAAATCAAACATGGCCTCTTCGAAAAGCTCCAAGTCGATTTTGACCTCTCAAGTCATTGATGAGTTGAAAACAGCCTTTCCCAAGGCTGAGGAATTCCCCAAACTTCCGATTGTTGAAAGCGTCATGCTGGCGATTCTGCGAGAAAATCGGAGCTTGCAGGATTCGCTTCGTGCATTAAACGAATTTCGCACAAACTACTTTGATTTTAATGAACTTAGGGTCAGTGAACTCAGAGAAATTCAGACGATCATCGGGCATGTTCCTGATTCGGAATTGCGTGCCAGAGCGATTCGGAAGTTTCTGAAGCAGATTTTTCAGAAAAATTACAAGTATGACATTGATGGGATCGCAAAAAAGACTTTCAAGGAAGCGAAAGACGACCTCAAGGATTACGACGCCTTGGCCTCTGATTTCATCATGGCTCAGGCACAGGTTCAAACTCTGGGTGGACACGCTTTTCCAGTCGATGACCGAATCCTGCTGATGGCCAGAAGAGTTGGTCTGGTCGAGCATAATGCCGATCATTCCACTCTGCGCGGAATCCTTGAGAAGAATATTCCCAAAGCTCAAATTCTGCTTGCGATTGGCCTTATCGAAGAATTTGTGGAATCAGTCTGCACCACCGAAGCACCCAAGTGTCCCGCCTGCCGATTCAAAGAGGTTTGTCCAGCTTACGAAGCGATGCTGAACCCTCCAAAGGTAAAAGCCAAAGAAGAGCCAAAGAAGTCTGGCAAATCCAGTCCCAAGGCACCCTCGGCGAAGCCATCAAAACCTGTAAAATCGGATGCCAATGTGAATAAAGAGGAAGTATCGATTGGCCAAGCCAATGATCCTTCTGCCAGCCCAGAACATCCGAATAAAGACGGTGCCTCTCCCTCACCCAAGGCCACAGTAAAGCCTGTGTCCAAAAAATCGGCCTCAGCCCCTAGTTCCAAGTCTTCGCCTGCAAAAGCCAGTGCTCCATCCGCTTCTGCATCTGGAATAACGGCTTCAACCAGCGTTAAACCGACTGCAAAATCCGTCAGTCCTTCAAAACCAGAAACAGACTCTGACAAATCTGCTGAGAAGCCTGGCAGCACCAAACCGGCTACATCTGCAAAAACGCCTGCCAAGCCTGCTGCAAAGAAGGCTGAAGCTGGGAAGAAGAGCACGAAGCCGAGCAGCCCGACTCCCAAGAAGTCAAAATAACGGTTTTGAGCATCACCAGAACGGCTTGTCCTCAGGCGGGTTTTGCAATTCGTCTGGCAGATCGTAAAGCCTGACGGGTTCGAGGGATTGGCCGTTCCAGATCAATTCGTTGACGGCAACGTTGTCGATCTTGATTTCGCCGAGTTTAGATAATGTCAAGTCTGGAATCAGGCTTGCCAGGAGCACTCGAATCAACATTCCGTGCGAGACGACAATAATCGACTCGTTCTTTCCCTGATGCTTTTCCAGAAGGCTCGTCAGGGCAGGAACCCCTCTGTCTTGCATCATCCGAAAGCTCTCAGCGGTTTCGTGGGTGTGATCGACGTCGCCCGCAGACCATGCTGTCATGGCATCCTGATAAACATGCCGAAACGCATGACGATCCGCACCTGCCAGTGCCCCCATACTTCGCTCATGAAGTGCCCGGATTTGCTGAGGCACAATCCCCAGTTCAAGGCCAATGGGCGCAGCAGTGCTGACAGCACGTTTCATGGCAGAACTGTAGACTGCAGAAATCGGTAAGTTCTTAAATCGTTTGGCGATAAGCCTGCTCTGTTCGTGGCCCCACTCGGATAGCCCAATATCCGATTCACTTCCATGGAATCGTTCTGTGTCCGCAGTCTGAGCATGGCGAAGCAGATAAAGTCGGGTCATAGTCTGTCCTTAACGGGACATCCCATGGAATGTCCCTGTACGTTTTTTCGTCTCTTTTTGATCTCTTCGAAAGTCTTAGCTGGCTGTTTCGACGCCGCCGGCCACTTCACCAACGGCGATCTGAACGCGATGGCAAAATTCACCAAAACTCTCGCTGCCTTGTCGTTCATCACGGAATCGGGTCAGAACGATTTCCAGCTCTGCGTCAATCTGGTCAAACGGGACGTAATCTTTGTAAATCCTGTTCAATCGATCGCCAATCAATCGTCCGCCTAGAAAAACAGTGTACGTACCAGGGACACTTCCACCTTCATCAGTTCGTCCTGCAGACCGCCCCACCAGCCCAATATCTGAGTTGTATGGTCGTGCACAGCCATTCGGGCAGCCTGTCATTCGCACTGTAAAGGCTTCTTTTTCAAGACCAAGTTTTGCGATGACCTTTTCCAATCGGTCCAGCAAATCCGGCAGAGCCCGTTCCGATTCGGTCACAGCAAGGCCACATGTTGGCATGGCTGGACAAGCCATGGACCATCGTCGCACTGTGCTGATCTGATCCACCCGTGCGATATGATGATCGGCCAGAATTTTCTCAATCGCTGGCTTATCTGATTCGTTGATATCAGAAAACAGTACGGATTGCTGGCAGGTGAATGCCCCACCAAGGTCAAACTGATCGACAATCTGGCGTAAACCCGTTTTCAGCTGAAGCGCAGAATCGTTCTTGATCCGGCCATTTTCGATCGGTACGCCCAGGAACCATTTCCCGTCGCCCTGTTTATGCCAGCCGAGGTGGTCGTCCACAGCCGTGATCGGGGTCCCGGTCGGATCCGTAATCGGGTGGCCAAGATATTCTTCCACTTTATCGCGGAAGGCTTTGATACCCCAGTCAGCGATGATGTATTTCAGTCGGGCCCGCTTCCGATCCGACCGATCACCAAAATCACGATAGACTTTGATAATCGCTTCGCTGATCTTCAGAAAATCGGCCCGGGAGGCATAGCAAAGTGCCACTCCAAGAGCCGGGAAAGTTCGCTTTGAACTCGGAGTGGTTCCCATCCCCCCACCAACATAGATATCCCATCCAGCGATTTCGCCATCCTTCAGAATCGCCAGAAAGCCAAGGTCGTTGGCAATCACATCCGTACAGTTATCGTCGGGGAAAGCGAATGCTGTTTTGAACTTACGGGGAAGGTATGACTTGCCGTAAATCGGCTCCACAGGATCGTCGCCAGCTGTTGGAACATGTTTAACAGAAAGATCTTCTGGCAGAAAACCTTCGATCTTTTCACCGTCCAGCCAGATATCCCAATAAGAGCTTGATCGTGGAGCAAAGTGGGTGGCAAAAGCCATCACATCTTCACGCATCTGGGCGTGGCGTGCATCTTTGATCGGCGCAGGGCAGCCAAGGACGTTACGTTCCACATCGCCACAGGCTGCTAAAGTCGTTAACAGGGTACGGTTTATGGTAGAAACCAACGTTTTCATATTCGACTTTGGAACGCCGTGGTACTGGATTTCCTGGCGTGTGGTGATTCTAAGGGAACTATTCCCAAGATCGCCTGCGAGATTATCTAGAACGCGGTATTGATTGGCAGTGAATCGGCCACTTGGCATCCGGACACGCACCATCACAGAGTGAGCTTTGTCGAGCCCTTGCTTTTTGCGCTGGGTGCGCAGGTCGCGATCGTCTTGCTGATACGAGCCGTGAAATTTGAGAAGGATACCGGCATCGTCCGTAAAATGTTCCAGGCCGTTTGTCGTCTCGTCCAGCAAAGAACCTTTCAGATACTCGCTGGCCAGTTTGATTCCTTCAATTTTACTCGGCTTTGGCACAACCGTGGACATCGACGTCAGACCTTTCCCTGCATGGACAGTTAAACCAGATGGGCAGGACTGAGCCTGCTCGCTATCCATAATCATCATGATTTCATGCAGTTTAGTCAAGCTGAAGAGGTCGAGCTTTGGAACTCTGACATAAATTGCGTTGGTAGAACGGGCCATTCGGAAATGGGCTGAAGGGCTTCACCCCACCCTACCTTTGTGAGGGTTGTGGTGGATTTATCTTGCCGGTCTTGGCGTTAGCCCCGGTTCGGTTGGTTGGTTCTTATAAACCGGAAGTTTTTTCCGGTCTAATCCTTAGCATTGACGAAGCGATCAAGATTTAAACACTGTTTCATCATTTCTTACTCTCATCAGTCCAGCCATTTTGTTAAACTGATGAAACGACGCAATCATCCGCAACATAGCGAGTCATCGCTATGCACGAACAGACCCCCAAGGGAGAATCCATTCATGCCGACCGACCTTATGCAGGGCAACCTCTTGCCCCTGAAGCGTAATGCCACCTGGTTCATCATCTTCGGTGCTTTGATCACGGTGCTCGGTTTTGTCGGCCTTGGGATGGTGGTTTCGCTCACATTGACAAGCATGGTCTATTTCGGGATCCTTCTACTCGTCAGAGGCGGTGTAGAACTCGTTGCAGCACACCGTTCGAGAGAATGGGGTGGCTTTTTCTTCCACCTGATCTCAGCTTCCATCGGCGCTGTATCGGGACTTGTCATGGTCACCCGGCCTGCGATGGCTGCCGAAACCATCACACTTTTTCTAGGCGCCTTGTTCATGGTCGAAGGCATGATGGTCCTGTTTGCAGGGCTCATTTACCGGTTCCCATCGTGGGGCTGGACCATGGCCAATGGCTTGCTCACATTCATGTTGGGACTCATGCTATGGCAAGAATTCCCATTCTCAGGCTACTGGTTCATCGGAACCCTGATTGCTCTCGAAATTATCATCACAGGTGTGAGCTATGTTGCGCTGGGCATGTTTGGCCGACGGTTGGCACGTGAACTGAGTGTCTCCTGAATTGCGGTTCGTCGGTTTGATGGCGGTCATGAAAAAAGCACCAAAGAAATGGGACTTCCTATGAGTCGTACCGATGTGATCAAGCGATACTCCAATGGTGGACCACTGCTGGTCTATGCCACTTCCGAACTTCCTGAAGATAAAGTGGATCAGCCGATTGGGCCCGGTGAATGGTCGATCCGCCAGGTGATCGCTCACCTGGTCGATTCTGACCTCAATGGCGCAGAACGCATGAAACGAGTGATCGCTGAAGAGAATCCAACTTTAATGGCCTACGACGAATCGGCCTGGGCCACCCGTCTGGATTATGCAAACGCCCCGCTTGCTGACGCTGTGGAGATGTTTGCGACGAATCGTCGATGGATGACCCGGATTCTGCACACACTTTCAGATCAGGATTTCGCCCGCCGTGGGACTCACAGTGAGACAGGCGTGGTCACTCTGGCATCGTTGCTCGCGAAATACATCACCCACCTGGATCATCACCTGCTTTACCTGTACGGCAAGCGTTCGAATCTGGGCACCGCCCTGCCACCACGCTATACGGCTCAGTGATTTTTGAAGCCGGTTTCAAAGCAAAACCACAGCCCCTCCTTGTCAGGGGACATGGCCTTCATCGAATCTCAGACTCAAAACTCGAGCTTTCAGAATGAGATTGGTAGGCTCCCAAAATATCCTCTACGATCTGCAAACTTCGTCGGATAGATTTGTTGTACGATCCAAGGCATCCGATATAATCTAGATAGATCTGTACTCGCCCAAGTTCCATCCCATTGGAACACGACTGGTTACGAACCCTTCCTAGTCACGCCCAATCTCATGCATCAGGGCAGGAACGTGCGTCATGCTGACCGTCAATGGACACACCAAACGCCTCTGCACAGGCCTGACCCGTCGCGACCTAATCAAGGTCGGTGGCATGGGCCTCGGTTCGGCCACACTTGCCAGCAGGTCGCTTGCCGATCTTGGCTCGACCAGTTCCGCACCCGGCTTTGGCAAAGCTAAAAACTGTATCTGCCTGTTTCTTTATGGCTCCCACAGCCAACTCGAAACTTTTGACCCAAAACCAAACGCAGCCGTGGAAATTCGTGGAGAACTAGGCTCCATCCCATCCGCCACACCAGGTGTCTGGGTCAACGAACTTCTTCCAAATACAGCCAAAATTACCGACCGAATTTCCATCATTCGTTCCGTGACGCACCAATATCCAGTCCACGGAGTGGCTTATGCCATGACCGGGAACCCGGTGGTGACTCTTTCCGAAGAGCTCAACCCGCACGCTCCCAACCACTGGCCATATCTTGGCTCTCTTGTGG
This sequence comes from Candidatus Kuenenia stuttgartensis, assembly GCA_945874095.1. Lineage (GTDB taxonomy): Bacteria > Planctomycetota > Planctomycetia > Isosphaerales > Isosphaeraceae > QWQI01. The sequence continues at coordinate 14,457 of CAMCFM010000008.1, read as the reverse complement.
ACTATCTGGACTCGCGAGAGCAGCCCCGGAATGTTCCCCAAGTGCCTCGTAACATGGGCCTGCCATGGGCCTTTTCATCGCAGAGAATTGGAGAAGTGGCTCGTGCTGGCCCTTATGGGGGATTTTTGGGCTCGAATTACGACCCGACATGGACCGAATTTATTGGAAAAGGCACCAAAAAGGCCAAGAAAACCCTGACTGATAAAGTCTGGGAAGATTACGAATTTTATCGGGGAATCTCGTCTGAAAGCCGCCTGAGACTGCCTGGAATGACAGATCCAGCGAACCGCGAACTCTCTCTGGACCGTCTCGATAACCGCCGAAACTTGCTCGACCAAATCGAACAATTCCGGCGCGGTGAATCGCTCGACCAAAATGCCGGTCTCGACCGGAACCGGGCCCAGGCTTATCGCTTGCTCGATAATCCGAAGTTCCGTCAGGCCTTTGACTTGGACTCTGAATCCGACCAGGTCCGGAACTCCTATGGCATGACCCTTTTCGGTCAGTCCACGCTCACAGCCCGGCGACTTGTGGAAGCAGGTGGCCGATTCGTCTCCGTTTTCTGGGACGAATTCGGACTTGCAGGCACAGGCTGGGACACCCACTGGGACCACTTCCCACGCATGAAAAACGAGCTCCTGCCTGGCCTTGACATGGCCCTTTCAGGACTGATCATCGACCTGGAACGTCGCGGAATTCTTGACGACACACTGGTCCTCCTGCTCTCAGAACATGGTCGCACGCCCAAACTGACCACCGGCAACGGCGGAGGCCGCGATCACTGGTCGCGCTGCTACAGCGTGGTCATGGCCGGAGCAGGCATCAAACGTGGCGAAGTGGTGGGCAAGTCCGACTCCATCGCCAGCGATGTGGTGGACAATCCTGTATCGCCCAAAGACATTCTGGCTACAACCCTGCACCTGATGGGACACGATCCGGCCACGATCATCTACGATCGCCAGAACCGCCCCATGCCACTGGTCCCACACTCCCGCCTATTGACCGAAGTGCTTTCATAACAAGTGTTATGCAGCGCTTCAATCAAACATCAGACTCTGGAAATTCCTCCCATGATCGACTCAAACATTCCACCCCTTGACTTGAAAACCGAGCCCTACATCGACGCCCACAGCCATGTCTGGACGCCCGACATCGCTCAATATCCACTTGCTGCATCGTTCAAAAAATCTGACATGCAGCCCGCCTCTTTCACAGCCGAAGAACTGCTCGCCCAGTGCAGGCCTGTCGGCGTGGGCCGGGTGAACCTGATCCAGATGAGTTATTACGAGTTTGATAACAAATACATGCTGGAGATGATCGCAAAATATCCGGACCGATTCGTCGGCACAGGGATCGTCGATCCACTCGCCCCTGCCCCTGATCGGGCCATGCGATCACTTAAAGACAAAGGCGTGGTGGCCTTTAGAATCACGACAGGCTATGCCCGCCAACCAGCTGAGACCTGGCTACGGCCTCATGGCTTTGACCTCATGTTCGACGAAGCCGCACGCTCCGGCCAAGTCATCTCGTGCCTGATCGACCCAACCTGTTTTGCTGAAGTCGATCGTATGGCCACCCTTCATCCGGATTCCCCGATCATCATCGACCACTTTGGCCGAATTGGAGTTGGTGGAACCGTTGTACCATCAGAACTTAAAGCACTTTGCAACCTTGCAAAGCACAAGAATGTTTATGTAAAGATTGGGGCCTATTATGCACTTGGTGCCAAGAAGCCTCCTTATACGGACCTGATCCCGATGATCCGCGAATTGCTGACGTCGTACGGTTCCAGCCGCCTGATGTGGGAAAGTGATTGCCCGTTTCAGGTTGTGAACCATACCTACAAAGATTCCATCTCTCTGGTTACGGACAGAATGGATTTTCTGACGTCTGATCAGAGGGCCGACATTCTGGGCCGAACTGCCGAACGACTTCTGTTCAAGAAACTGGGCTGATTCAGTTTTCTCCACATCAGCCATTCCAAATAAAGCCATAAGAGCCATTCGATGAAATCTTACAAAGCGTGTGTCATTGGGCATACTGGGCGCGGTGATTACGGCCACAATCTGGAAATGGCCCTGCTCGATCAGCCCGGCATTGAAGTGACGGCTGTGGCTGACCCTGACACCGCAGGCCGCTCCAAGGCTGCTGCCAGGCTGAACGTGAAGAACAGTTATGCCGACTATCGCGAGATGCTGGAAAAAGAGCGTCCCCAGTTGGTCGTGATCTGTCCTCGATTTCTCGATGGCCACAAACAAGCCATTCTCGCTTGTGCCGAATATGGCGCACACGTCTTCTGCGAGAAGCCGCTTTGCCCTGATCTGGCTGAAGCCGATTCCATCGTCTCAGCCTGTGAAAAGCACCATATCAAGCTGGCCATGGCCATGCAGACCCGTTATTCACCGAACTGGGATCGAGTGCGAGAACTGATCGACTCCGGCAAACTTGGCGAAATTCTCGAAGTGCGCACACGTGGTAAAGAGGATCACCGAGGGGGTGGAGAAGACCTTATGGTTCTTGGAATCCACCTGATGGACCTGCTCAGAGGCCTCCTTGGAGAAGGCTCATGGTGCTTTGCTCGAGTGAATGATCGGGGCGAACAACTCAATTCCAATCACATCCGTCAAGGTGCAGAAGGCATCGGCCCACTGGCTGGCGACCGGGTGGATGCCATGTTCGGGTTCGCAAAAACGCCCGTCATTGGCTACTTTGCATCCTCAAGGCCAAAGGACAACGCCGATCGTAATCGCCGCTTCAGCTGCTTTATTTACGGCACCAAAGGCGTGATTGAAATCCAGCATGGATGGCTCGCACCCACCTTCTGGCTCGGCGAACCGGGTTGGACGAATTCCAGTGGGAAAACAGGCTGGAAGAAGATCAGCTCAGCCGGTGTGGATAAGCCGGAACCCCTTTCAGCCAAGGGAGGGATGCATGAAGCCAACCGACTGATCATTCAAGACTTGATCCGATCGGTTGAAACAGACTCTCAGCCAAAGTGTTCGGTATACGATGGCCGGGCGGCTCTGGAAATGATTCTCGGCGTTTATGCCTCCGCATCAGCGAACTCCATGGTGAAACTCCCGCTCGCAGACCGCAGTCAGCACCCGCTCAAGCAACTCCCCATGAATAAACCAGCCGCACGATGAATTCGCAGGTCGATGCGGAATATGAAGTTCTAACCGACTCCATTTACTCACAATTATTGGCCGAAATTGTCACGGAGAAATCCCTGACAATCGCTCAAATGGAGCGTTTGCGCGTTCAGTTCGGACAAGCTCGATTCGAAGCTGCGTTGCGGATCACAAAGGCTCGCCAAAAAGCTCTTTCGAAATTCCCCAACGCCGAACGGCTCTGGCTCGATCCAGTCCGGGTCGAACAAGCCACCCACCAGACAGTGGCACTCCACAAAGCTCTAAGATTTCAAGGCCTAAAAGTCGCCGATATTTGCTGTGGTCTGGGCGGAGATACCATGGCTCTGGCAGAAGCCTCTGCTGGCATCATCGCTCTGGATCTGGATTCCGATTGTCTCCGTCGATTGCAATTCAATTTAAATCAGCTGAATCTTGCCGATAAAGTCGCTCTCGTCAAAGCCGATGCAAATCAAGCTCTCTTATCTCCAAATTTATATATTCATATCGACCCTGACAGACGCGCCAAAGACCGATCAGGCAGGCCGAAATTTCATGTCGAAGACTTTCAGCCTGCATTATCTTCCATTTTCCGGCTCATGCAACAGCACTCAGGCGGAGCCATTAAACTCAGCCCCGGCAGTGATTTTGAAACACTCGAACACGCCGCAAATCAAATGCAAATCAGAACCGAACTGGAACTGATCAGCCTGAACAGAGAATGCAAGGAAGCCACTCTCTGGTTCGGCGCACTGGCCGGCCCGTGCCATCGAAGCGCAACCACTCTACCGATCAATGCGAGTTATCAAGGCGAATTATCGAATGATTATATACAAATCATTGACACAGAAAACATCGGCCCTTTTCTATTTGAAGTGGATGCCGCACTGGTTCGATCGGGCCTGGCTCCAAATTTTGCAAAAGCCCACAAACTCGAATTATGTATGCCTGATGGAGCGTATTTATCTGGATCTGATCCAAATCAAATACAATCTCCCTGGCTGACAGGGTTTGAAGTTTTGCAAACATTGCCACCAGATCGAAAATCAGTCAGACAAGCTTTGAAACGACACAGTTGGCCGACTGCCGTCGTAAAAACGCGTGGCCGGATTCATGCCGATGAAGTTCTAAAATGGCTTGAAAAGGCACCGTCAGGAAATACATTTGAAACTCTGTTCGTCTGGACTTCACCCAACGGCACGAAGATCGCAATTCTGGCTCGTCGACTGACTCGGAATCAAGCCAGTCCATGACGCTTCATCCGGCTCAGTAATGTTGTTCGCGGCAATCCCATCAATCGGGCAGCCTGACTCCGATTCCCACCCGCCTCTCGAAGTGCATCGAGAATTTGAACTCGTTCATATTCAAGAGCTTCCTGCTCAATCTCATCAACCGTTTCTCGCGAAACAGCTGCCTTTAAATTTGGAGTGGCTGTCACCGTATTTCGCGAATCGCGGCTCCAGGATTGGTCCAGCGGACTACTGGTTTTTCGGATTCTTGCCGGTGCTGCCCTGCCTGAACTGCGCCCCGTCAGTTTTTCAGTCCGAATGGTTCTGCCAGTTGCATTTTGAATTTCAGCAGGCATATCGCTTGACTGGATGGTATCGCCTTCAGCTAAAACAATGGCACGTTCAATACAATTCTCAAGCTCGCGAATATTCCCCTGCCAGTTGTATGCCATCAGAACTTCAACAGCCTCATGTGATATTTTTGTCACCGGTTTTTGAAGTTTCTGAGTACATATATTCAGAAAGTGCAATGCCAAGGCAAAAATATCTTCTTTACGTTCGCGAAGTGACGGAGTACGCAAGCTGATCACATTAAGTCGGTAATAAAGATCCTCGCGAAAATCGCCCTGACGGATCATCACCTCAAGATCACGGTGAGTGGCTGCAATCACACGCACATCCACCTTCATGCTTTGCGAACTACCCACCCGCTCGAACGTTTTTTCCTGAAGCACCCGCAAAAGTTTAATTTGAGTTTCAAGACTGATATCACCAATTTCATCAAGAAAAATCGTCCCACCATCCGCCTGTTCAAACCGCCCTGCCCTGTCCCGATCAGCGCCTGTAAATGCGCCTTTGACGTGCCCGAACAGCTCAGACTCCAGCAACGAACTTGAAAGGCTGGCGCAGTGCACAGAAACATAAGGCTTTATGGTTCGAGGGCTAGCGTCATGAATTGCTCGTGCCACCAACTCTTTTCCAGTCCCCGTTTCACCTCTGACCAGCACCGCCGACGAGGAATCAGCCACTTTTCGAGCCTGACGGATCAAGGCCCGGATCGGCTGGCTTGAGCCGATGATCGACGAAAACGCATCCGAGACGGGTGTGATCGCACCGTCATTTTCCAGATCCTGATTTATTGGCTCCGAAACTTCGCCTGTCAATTCGTTGTTCCAGGCAAATGAAACCCCTTTCTGCGAAAGCTGATCCTGTAGAGCCAGAATTCGCCTTTGCTGTTCGGCAATTTTTTCGACCTTGTCCTTCATCTCCCGATTCGCCAGCTCAAGGGTTGTCTGCATTTCTACAGATTGGAGGCCAAGACTGGCCACAGTTCCCAAGGCCCGTAAAAAGGCGGTTTCTTCAGGCTCGTAAGGCAGGCCGCTCGGCTTCGGGCCAAGGATCAAAAATCCAACAAGCCGCCCCGTTGATTCCAAACCGACGGCCAATTCTGCACCAAGTGTAATCATTAAGTCCTTGGCAGATTCCATGAGTTTATCCGAATGATCGTTAGGCTCGTCCAAATGCAGCCCTGCATTTGTCTTGAGGTAACTGATCAGGGGACTGTCCGATGCAATCAGTTTCAAATCAGGTTCTGGACCAGTTGAAGCCTGCAAAGCCACGGAACCGTTGGGATGATCCGTTAAATAAATCGCTCCCCAATCGGCCCTGATCACTTCGCCGGTGGCCTGCAAAAGTCGCTTGCTTAAAGTGGCGCGATCCAGAAGACTTTCAAACGCCACTTCAATCTGACGCATGGCTTTATCAAATTTGTACTTTTCGCGGAAAAAGCGGCGATCCAATGCCTTGTGAAATTGTTCGCGTAGTGCCCCTGAAGCCACCAGCAAAACCAATGCAGAACCAGCCGCAGCGATGATCTCGAACGAACTTTCACCGGATCGCAACCTGTCTCCGATAAACAGACCACCGACCACCAGCAACAGCGAATAAACCAGGCCCGCTCCCAGGGAAACAGCCAGATAAAGCACTCCACGGCTTAAAAGCCGATCAGCCTGAATCAATTTGTAGCGCGTAATGCTGAATGCGTAAGCGGTTGTGAATAGCAAAGAGACCACGAACATCGGCCATGCCGCCCCACCCCGGCCTAAAATGCTGGAATCCATCGCGGCCTGTGAAAGCACATAACCGATGAGCGGAACGGATAATATGGAGGCCAGTAATATCCACTGAATCTGGCCCTTTTGGCTATCTGTCGTTGACCGTTTGTAACCTGCATAAAGACAGATCACGCACAGGCCGTAGATCGTGGCCGATAGGCCAACGCAGAAAAGTGCCAGCCAGCGGAGCCAGATGGCAGCCTGTAAGGCCTGACCTGATTCAGAGAATCGAGAGTAGCGCATCCAGACCATATTTGCGGCAAGCAGCAGCGAGCAGATGGTGGGAACAGCATAAATCAGGCGATTGATCCATCGCTTATGTCTTGTATAGAACGGGGTTTCTGTCGGAAAGACGAGATAGAAATGAAGGTTGGCCCACGGCAGAAACACTCCACAGGCTGTGAAGACGTGAATCAAAGGGCGAGAAATGACAATTTCCGTCCAGTGATATCCGCCCATAAAGGCGCCGAAGGTGAGTACGCAGATCAGGAAAAAGATAGCTGCGCTGGGGTCTCTGGGACGTTTCCAGAAGACTCTGGCGCCGATGACAAAGATGAAGATTTCCTGCACAAACCAGACGATGGATGAGGCATAAATCCAGAACGGGCGACGCCTGATCAGAACTTGAGACTCATGGAGGTTGCCATTGGGATCAGACCAGCCGACGCGAATCCGCTCACCCACTTTAAGCTCTCTGAGTGCTTGCACCAGATCCGGATAATTCCGGATTGGACTCTCGTTCATCAACGTGATGTTCGAGCCCAACTCAGGAATTCCAGGACTCCAATCGTAATCGCCTGTATCAATCCTGTCTCTGACCACAGTTCCAAGCACGAACCTTAACCCAAGGTCGCCCGAAAGCGAAACCAGGGACAATACGCTGAATGAGTAAACCAGGACAGCAATTGTTGCTGTGCCAACAACCCACGACACGAAAGTCCGAAACGACTTTTCGCCTAGATGACGTGCCGGGAAATTGATGCTGCTCAAACGACTCATGAAAGCAAAACCTTGGTGTCGAAACATGTCGAATACACTGTCGATATTAAACCATCCGGCAACCACCAAAGTCAACAGACCTCTATCGACACCCATGACGACCAACACCCTCACACACAGGCATCCGAAACAGATCGACACACGTATAAACTAGACTTAATCCATTATCTCATAGATAGTTCTCTAAAACCACGACGCTGTCCAGAGGCTGCAACATCGAGACCAACCACCAAAACTCGTCACAATTCGCCACCCATGCCAGCGCGATCAGCACATGTGACGTCAGCCACCGTCACCCCATCGAAGAATATTTTCCGACTGGCACAGGTTATGCATGGATTCCACTTCTACAAATGCAAGACAGGGGTTCGATTCCACGAAACTTTCAGCCACACGAGATGACATCATGCCCGCCGCTATCAGGATGAGCACGGTTTTTGGTCCAAGTGCGACATCAGAACCACGGATGATTGAACCTGATCTCAATAAGATGATCTGGTCGCGATGTGGGATGGTCCATCTCAGCGGAGTGGGACGTGGCAAGCCGATTGTGGTTTTGCCAGGCCTTGCTGGTGGATCACGTATGCTTGAACCTTTGATCGCCGAACTGGCGAAGCAGTATCGGGTTTACTGGTTTGACTGGGCTGGCGAAGGCCGCTCATTCGCGCTTGAAGCACTTCGCCAGGACGATCACCCGACACGTCTTCTGGCCGATGTCCTGGACGCGATTCCAGAACCCTCCGTCAGTGTTTTGGGAATCTCTTATGGTGGTTGTGTTGCGTTGGATCTGGCCCAGCACATGCCGGGCAAAATCGAGCGATTGATCCTGACTGGCACACCCGGAAAGCTTGAACATGCGTGGGCATCAAGACTTGTACACCGTGTTCTCACACGTATCCCGCTTCGGCCTGATAGTGCATTTCTGAACCAGTTCTTCCGGATCCTGATGGGCGACCAGACCAGGGACTCCATTATTGAACAATTCGTTGCTGAATGTGTCTGGAGCACGGATCAAGCGATGATGGCTCGGAGGCTGGACTGGCTGATGTCGTTCGAACTCTCTGAGTCAATCCGCAACATGCTGATTCCAACGACTATCCTGACAGGCGCTAGAGACGTCGTGGTTCCTCCTTTATGTCAGGAAAAGCTGGCCAATGCTTTGCCTGAAAGCGATATGTATGTGATTCAGGACGCCGGCCACCTTGGTTTTCTGACACATACCAAAACGTACCTGAACCATATCCATCGGGCCATGTCGAATCAGCCTGTTGCGGCTCTCTCCGCATAATCAAGGTGACGAACACTACCCTGTTTTCTCAAAGCTCGAGCTGGTCTCTGGCCCTTTCAGAAGTGTTTCACTGGCATGCAGGGCAGATTCGCAAAAATAGCGGCCTGCCTTACGTGATTCACTGCATTGAAGTGGCGCATGTGATTGAGCAGATGGGATTTAATGAGCATTGCGTAATCGCTGCAATGCTCCACGACACGCTGGAAGATACAGCCATGCCGGCAGACAGAATTCGCCTTCTATTTGGTGGTGAAGTTCTGGAAATGGTTATGGGGCTATCCGAAACCAAGCTCAACGCTGATGGCAAAAAGCGGCCATGGATTGATCGTAAACGCGATCATTTGAGAAGTTTGCAGAAATCTTCCGTATCCATTCGGGCCATTGCACTTGCCGACCAGTGGCATAACCTGCGATCGGTGATGACGGATTGGACTGAGGGCGACGGGTCATTCTGGAAAGTTTTTAATGCTTCGCCCGCAGACTTCGCAAACTACCATGACATGAGGTGTCGGTTTTGCGATCACGGAGAAATCGAGTTAAAATCTTTGGTGAAATCCGTTCAGGAATTCGTGAGAAATCTGCACGAACGCCTTGAAAACGAGTACCCTGAGATGCATTCCCAATTTCGTTCTGAGGACTGGACCAGTTGAAGAAGTTTATTGGAGAGCTATACTAAATGATAGCTGTCATGGAGAAACTCCAAACCATGTCAGTTCGTGTCACGCAAAACGTAGCGTGACAGACCAAGCTCTTTCACCACCCGAGGCTGGACTCCCGTGGAACAAGAGGTAACGAGTAGTAAAGGAGGTGATCGCGTGCGTATCGAAGACCAGAGGTGGTCGTCATAAAGGCGACTGACGGGTTGCCCGTCGGGCGGCCACAACTACAGGACGGACCTGATTTTGAATTTCAGGTTCGTCCTTATTTTTTTCAACCAACACACACTGGACGGAAGCGACGGTAACGATGATTGTGGTGATGAACAGCGAAGCAGGCGATGAAGCCATTGAACGAGTGGTGGCCCAGGTAAAAGAACTGGGCCTTTCGCCGCAAGTGATTCGCGGCACCCACCAAACAGTCGTCGCCGCAATTGGCGAAGAACGTCCCGGGCTTTTGGAAGCCCTTGAGCCGATGACCGGTGTCGAGAAAGTTTTACCGATCATGGATCCATACAAGCGTGCCAGCCGTGAGTTACGTGCCGAACCAACCATCGTAAAAACACGTGGTCTGGAGATTGGCGGTAAGTCGATCGCCATGATTGCTGGCCCGTGCTCGGTTGAAAATCTCGAGCAGATCGTGTCGATCGCCATACGACTCAAAGCCTTGGGAGCATCAGCTCTTCGGGGCGGCGCCTTCAAGCCTCGGACCAGCCCTTACAGCTTTCAGGGCCACAAGCTCGAAGGCCTCAAGATGCTGGCCGCCGCACGCGATGCCACAGGCTTGGCGATTGTGACCGAAGTCATGGCACCTGAACATGTTCCGATGGTCGCTGAATATGCTGACGTGCTCCAGATCGGGGCCCGTAACATGCAAAATTATCAGCTCCTGCAAGCCGTTGGGGAAAGTGGCAAGCCCGCCTTGCTCAAGCGTGGTATGAGTTCCACGATGGATGAGTTCCTGCTGGCAGCAGAATATATTCTGGACCGTGGGAACCCGAACGTGATCCTGTGTGAGCGCGGAATCCGCACCTTTGAGGATCACACTCGCTTCACCCTGCCTTTGACCACCGTTCCTTATCTGAAGCAAAAAACGCACCTGCCCGTCATCGTGGATCCATCGCACGGAACTGGCAAGGCCTCTCTCGTCGCAGCCATGTCCAAGGCATCCATCGCAGCCGGTGCCGACGGTTTGATCCTCGAAGTGCATGAAGACCCCAAGAAGGCCATGTCTGACGGATCTCAAACCATTACCCCAGCAGCCTTTGAGCAGATCATGACCGACTGCCGAAGGATCGCCGAGGCTGTCGACCGGGCCCTTTGATCCACCGGTTTTCAACCCCTTCAATCAAGCCATGGTCGAAATTCCCTTGGCTGACTGAAGGTTTACGAGCATTATCCCTGAATTTTGGGGATCGATTGGTTGACATGCAGGCTGGATCTTGTATGCTTTAGCTATCAAAGTTGCCGAAGTGGCGGAATGGCAGACGCGTCGGATTCAAAATCCGATGCCCGCAAGGGTGTGTGGGTTCGAGTCCCACCTTCGGTACTATTCGATCAGCGACCGCGGCCAGTCTTGGTCGCGGTTTTTCTATTTCCCTGACGCGGAACGCCCTCACGATGCCTGAAACATCGAACCCGACGAACCCCTCTGAGCCGCCGCTTGTCGGTATCATCATGGGTTCGACATCCGACTGGCCGACCATGAAGCATGCCGCTGAAATGCTTGACCAGCTTGGAGTTTCGTTCGAGTCACAAGTGGTATCCGCCCACCGGACTCCGGAACGGATGTTTGAGTACGCCAAATCCGCCTCTGCCCGAGGCCTGAAAGTGATCATCGCCGGAGCCGGCGGTGCCGCTCACCTCCCAGGCATGGTGGCTGCACTCACCCACCTGCCCGTGCTGGGCGTGCCGGTTGAAAGTCGTGTGATGAAGGGCCAGGATTCCCTGCTTTCCATCGTGCAAATGCCCAAGGGGATTCCTGTGGGAACCCTGGCCATCGGCGAAGCCGGAGCCGCCAACGCTGGCCTTCTCGCAGCCGCCATCATCGCCCTTTTGAGGCCTGACGTGAGCGAGAAGCTGCAAGCCTTCAGGGCCAATCAATCCGAGTCCGTTCCCTTGAGCCCCACAGCCGCTCCTAAACCTCACTGACGATGCCGATGAACGACTCAACGCTTAAACCCGGTGACACTCTAGGCTTAATCGGTGGTGGCCAACTCGGCCGCATGTTCACCCAAGCCGCCCAGCGGATGGGTTTTCGAGTGGCTGTGATCGACCCTGACACGGACTGCCCTGCTGCACAAGTCGGCGCCATTCCCATTGCTGGACGTTGGGATGACCGCCAAACGCTTGAAAAACTGGCCAAAGTCACCAAAGTTGTCACGGTTGAATTTGAGAATATCCCGGCACGATCACTTTTCTACCTTGAAAAGCTCGGCGTAACCAGCCGCCCAGGTTGGCGTAGCCTTTGGGTCAGCCAGAACAGGATTCGCGAAAAACGATTCCTTAATCGCTTGGGCTGCCCTCTGCCAAAGTGGTGCGAAATCCGCGTGAAAAAAGATCTGGAACGTGCCGCTCAAACAGTCGGACTGCCATTGATTCTGAAAACAGCCGCTGAAGGATACGACGGCAAAGGCCAGGCCCGTGTGGAATCGGCATCGCAATTGGCTGAAGCCTGGCAATCCATGGGCCAAAGGCCGTGCGTGGCTGAATCACTGGTCGCGTTTCAGGCTGAGCTTTCGATCATCGTAGGTCGCGACCAATTTGGTGGAATGGCCTCCCACGGGCCGATGTGGAACCACCACACCCACCACATTCTCGATTGGTCAATCCATCCCGCTCCGTTCGGTCCAGTGGTGACAACGGAAGCCAACCGGATCGCCCGTCGGGTGGTGGAATCGCTCGATCATGTTGGCCTGATGACTGTCGAACTTTTCCTGACCAACGATGGCCACCTGATCGTCAACGAGCTCGCCCCCCGGCCGCACAACTCAGGCCACTGGACAATCGAAGGCTCTCCCACAAGTCAGTTCGATCAGCAGGCTCGAATTCTCGCAGGCTGGACGGTGGGCGACACCTTCAGCTCGGTTCCCGCCTGCATGGGCAACCTTCTGGGCGATGTCTGGGCTCAGGGCGAACCGAACTGGGCAGAGGCCTTAAAAAATGATTCCGGTGTGAAGCTTCACCTTTATGGCAAGACTTCTCCAAAAATCGGGCGTAAAATGGGACATCTGACCGTGATCGACGCCGACCCCCGACAAGCCCTGTCCCGCGTCCTTAAAACGCGTGATACGTTGAAAGACCAGCCTGAAAACTCATGCAAGTCGACATCGCAACAGGCCTGATCGCCATGCTCCAGCCCTTTTGGCTGGCCGCGATTCCGTTCGCTCTGTTACCGATCGTCAACGAACTCCTCAAACCCGGAAAAGTCCGTGCTGTCCAATCAGGCTGGGGACTGAAAAAATATCGCACTCGATGGATCCGGATTCACCAGAACCGCTTGATTAAGCCGGCCTTATTAGGCTTAGGCTTATTATTCATTTTGATCGGATTATCAGGCCCGACATGGCCTGGCCTGAAATTTTTGGATCCACGTGCCCAAGGGCATCGCTGGGCGATGGTATTGGACAGTTCTGGGAGCATGTCCATCGTGGATCCAGGAACGACAGAAAGTCGTTTGAAACGGCTCGCAACAGCTCTTGAACAGGCGATACGAAATCGGCCTGACGACGAATTTTCCATAATCAGAGTGGCCGGTTATGCCGACAGGATCGGTCCGGCCACGACCGACAGCAGATTTCTGGCAGAGATCTTGCAGCAGATCCGCCCTGCTCTGCCGGGAGAAGATGGGACAAGCCTTGGAGAAGGCTTGATACTGGCAGCCGATAGCCTCTCCTTGAATCACACCAGGCAGGCGAACCAATCTATTCTTGTTATATCCGATGGCCGTGAAAACCGCCCAGATTCCAGTACGAAATCGATCACAGAAATTGCACCACTTTTATTAAAGCTGAAAATCCGGGTTGACTGGCTGAGAATGGAAACACTCGAAAACATTCAGGAATCCATCGAGAGTAAAACACTTGGTGAGCAATCGCGAATTGCATTAGAAAACCTCGTTCGATCGAGTGGTGGAACCACCCTGAATTTAAACTCCACTGATGATTGGCAAACCATCACTGTTTCAGCAATTGGCAAACTGGAACGTCCATTGCCATTTTCTGATCATTTCAGCCCAATTGCAATAGTCTCATTGAGCGTTGCATTTCTCAACTGGGCGATTTTGTTCGTCATTGGAGAATTGTCGACAAAACGACCGGCCCGAACTTTAATTCGACTGATAAACCTTAACCTATTCATTTCAACGCTTTTTCTGGGTGTAGGGATTTTCCAGATCCTAACTCGCCAATCCACTTCCGAATCGCAAACAAATTCAAACGTTAAATCACGTACATTGACATTAATGGATGCCAGCCCCAGCATGGGAGCGATAGACACGTATCATGGATCGAGGCTGACCAGTTCCAAGCATATTGCAAATGGATTGATCCAACGATTTTCATTGTCTGCGGATCGCCAGACATCTCTCTCTACATTTTCAGGCCGTGCCGTGGGCCTATCACCATGGACGAAGGACTGGAAAGCCCTTGATCAAATCATCGAAGCAACTGAGCCAAATCAAATTACGCCAAGTGGATCAAACTGGGAATCGGCTTTCAACTCTGCTTTGGAATTCTATTTTCGTCCAGAAAACACCTCATCAAAAATTGATCAGGATATTATTCTCATCACAGACGGAGAGGCTTCGGAACCAGTCTCGAACGAGACCCTGAAATTACTGAAAGATCGCCATATCCGAGTTCATGTAATAACTCTTGGAACGGATCGACCGCCGGGAATGACCTTTTCGGTGAGTGGTACGGATACACATGACCTGTGGATAGATCAGACTTCAAAAACTCCGGCACGGACCATGCGTGATGACCAGAAAGGTCGTGAACTGGCTGATTCCACGGGAGGGAAGTTTCTCTCGATTGGCACAAG
>CAMCFM010000007.1 GCA_945874095.1 Candidatus Kuenenia stuttgartensis | reverse complement strand
AGCTAGTCGGGGCGAGAGGATTCGAACCTCCGGCCTCTTGCACCCCATGCAAGCGCGCTAGCCAGGCTGCGCTACGCCCCGATTCATGATTCATCGATCTATTAATGATCAACTCACTCACTTAGATTATGATATCGCGAGCTTTCCGGTTTGGCAATAGAGAATAATCCGTGAATCTCTGATGCTTAAGTCATAACAGCAACCTGTGAAAGGGCTGGACTCATTATTCAAAACACTCGAAAACTCACTTGCCTATGCAAAACCGACTGAAAACGCGGTCGAGCGTTTCTTCAGTCACGTCTGACCCTGTGATGATGTCCAGCGATTCTACTGCAGCACGTAAGTCCATAGCCACTAGTTCATCACCCCCATCAGTGGCTACTGTAAATGCCGCATTTTCCAGTGATTTTGCGGCGGTGACCAAGGCGTCACGTGTGCGGGCCCTCGTGGTCTCTACAACTCCTCTGGAAGTTCCTGAGTCGCTTTGAAACTGCTTCAGAATCGCTGATTTCAACTCAACAAGCCCTGAACCTGTGGCTGCACTTACATTCAAGTTCGAAATTGTCTCGGTTGGGATAGGCGTCTCAGCCACCAAATCGGACTTGGTTTGGATCAATAGTCGGGGCAATTCTTCTGGAAATATGGCCAGTAAGTCACTCATGTCGTCTCTATCAGATCCCTTAGGTATACAAACAACCAGAAGCCCTGCCAAATGCTGCTCCCGAAGGCCCAAGATTTGAGACTGACTGTCAAATTCGTCTTTGGATTCGCCAAGGCCCGCAGTGTCAACGACCGTGACTTCCAAGCCCTCAGAGAGCTTGATCGTTGACTCAAGATAGTCGCGGGTCGTGCCTGCTACAGGTGAAACCAAGGCTTTGGCATTGTTGGCCAAGGCATTAAAAAGTCGACTTTTGCCGGCATTGGGCCGTCCCACCAATAAAACTCGACCGGCTGTTACGCCTGTGTCCCTGCTTGACCACTGACGTTCAAGTTGCGAAAGCTCCCAGGCTGAGCCTCGAAGCTCCTCGCCAATCAAGTTTCGCGTGATCGGGCTGACGTCTGATTCCTCCATGAAATCAAGAGTGGCTTCAAGCCACGCCAGCAAGTCCAGGAGCCGGTCCCGAAGTCGGTAAACCCGCTTTGCAAGCCCCCCTGCCAGTTGCTCCAAAGCAACTTCAAGCTGGGCTTTTGTTGAGGCTTGAAACAGGCCAGCCACGGCCTCCGCCTGTGTCAGATCGATTCTGCCTGACATAAAGGCTCGAAACGAGAATTCGCCGGGCTCCGCCGGCCGAGCTCCCCGTTCAATCAGATCCGTAAGTAGACGCTCAGCCAGCCAATTTGTCCCGGGCAGATGCCACTCGACCAAATCCTGGCCAGTATAGCTACGTCCCTCAGGCCAGAATTGCAGGCGAGCCTCACAGAGAACGTTTTGATCCTCAAAGACCCACGGCATTGGAAGCCAGGTTGGCTTTGAAGGCTTATCCAATGACTTTTCGATCGGTACGGATAGTTCCCAGGCCTTGGGACCACTGAGCCTCACAATGCTCAGAATTGATGGACCTGAGGGGCTGGAAATGGCTGTGATGGTGTCGGCTGTGTCAGGACGTTTCATGGATCCGATCCGATCTGTTCAGCCGAGAGCCGGATCCTAATCAACGCTTGCCGCGGTTGGGACGATCCTTGCCACCGCCTTTGGGCTGGCCGGGGCGTTTATCGTCGTTTTGAATGGTCCTTTGCTTATCAGCTTCTTCAAGTAATTGCTGCCATTTGGCCCGCCAACCGGTGGCTGGTTTCGTGGTAGTGGTATCTTTTGTAGAAGATCTGGAAGAAGAGGATGCCGCTGCCCCTGAATCAGATGATAGTACTAAAGCTGGGCCGGATTTGACCAGTTTTGGCAAGAGGAGACGCTCACCGAGTGCCCAGAGACTTGAGGTGATGAAATAAAGGCCGAGGCCTGATGGGACTTTGTAGAACATGAAGCTCATGAAAACCATCATGACTGAGAACATCTTTTGCTGCATTTCAGCTTCTTCGTTGGCCGGTGGAGGCGAGAAGAGCTTCATCTGGATGTACATCAGGATGACGGAAACCAGAGGCAGGATATTGAAATAATCGCCCAGAAACGGAATGGATTGAGGGAATTTGAAGAGAGCATCGGGGGCAGCCAGATTGTCGATGTAAAGGAACGGGGCATGACGCAACGCTACGCTGTTGTTCAGAGTTTGCCAGAGGCCCATAAAAACGGGAAGCTGGATCATGGCAATGAGGCATCCGGAAAACGGATTCACGCCAGCTTGTTTATATAAGTCCATGGTTTCACGGCCTTGACGCTCGCGGTCGTCCTTATACTTTTCCTTGATCGAGGCCATTTGAGGGGCCAGGTCCTGCATCCGCTTAGCTGTGATAGCCTGTTTGCGGGAGAGCGGGAAGATCATGGAGCGCACGACGGCTGTGAGCAGGATAATGGCCACGCCATAGCTGCCGCGTTTGGCTCCAAACAGGCCAAAGAAATATTTTGTGGCGGCGTAAGTGGTGTCCAGCAAAGGGCTGATGAATGATCTTGCGAGTAGTCGTGAGCCTGGTACAGCCCAACCTCGTCGATAGGTGGTCAGTTCAATGGCGTTATAAGGCGTCAGGTTTTGTTTGGTTTTTGAGCCGAGGAAAACGCTGTACTCGTGTGTCACAGGCGTATTAGGGGCAAGTCGGACAGGTTTCGTGGTCAGGCTGACCGTGATGTTTGAATTGTTTGGATCGACCGGAACAGGGCCCACCAGTCTCTCAGTGGCTTCAGCGATCCAGTTCGACTCACTGCCTGGCTCTGCCTTCATCTCGATAAAGTCAGCGAAGTACTGAGTTTCCACACCAGCAAACCGGATCGGAATGGTGACTTGCTCCGCAGGATAACCGGCAGATGGGTCAGAGGACTTCGCCACATTGGCCGAGGTTCGGCTAATCAAGCTGGAACCTATGTCAGTGGGAGCGAAGAAGAGATCTCGATAGGTATAGCTGTACCACTGACCTTCCAGAGGAAGCCCGTAAGGACCTAGCAGACGGTATGTTACGCTATGATCCTGAGCACTTTCGAGCTTGATTTTCATGCCCACATCGTCGCGGCCTTTGGTCAACTGGAACGTTTTGGTGATGGTCAGGCCAGGGACATCGGTGGAAACGTGCCGGAAGGCGACTTTCTCGGTTTCAGCTTCGATGGTTACGGGCTTTGCATCAGGCTTCTCGCGAACAATTTCCCAATTGATATTGGCGAGGTTGATCGGTTTTTCTTCGCCGTCGATGTTGCGAATTTCGAGAGTCAGGCTATCTGGTGAAGCGGGCTCGCTTTGGATCAGTTTGAGCTTGTCCTGAATATCTTGTCCAGGCAGGTGGTCGGCTGTAAACACAGAACTTTCGGCTTGGACAATTCCTGCACCACGATTGGATAGATTCAGTTTAAGTCGAAAACCAGACTGAGGATCAGTGGAGCCAAGCTCGACTTTTTCTTCTTTGAAAATCTCTTTTAGAGGTGCCGTCACACTCGCCTTTGCGGGGTCACCGGGCTTGGTTTCAGCAGTTTTGATGGGTGGGGCAATGGCTGTATCGGCTGCTTTTTTTGCAGCGTCAGCCTTGGATTTGGCTTCGGGGTCAGGCTTGGGGAAATATCCGGCTTGCTCAAGTGCGATCTGCAGACCGAACATGGTCAGGAACGAAATCATGAGGAAAAGGAAAAACCGCTTCTGCTCGTTCATTCTCAACTCAAGTCCAGTCACGGGAAAGATGCGGAATCGACACGCCAATTCAGTGGCGAAATGTCGTTCCCAGAAGATTCGTAATTGCTATGATAGATCTAACCAGGGCCTGTTCGTCAATGGCCCATGCACAAACGATCGCCCAGAAAACGGTCTAGAGACGTGATGGCGTGGATCTTCTGTCGAGTGATCTCGAACGGATATTCCAGCCGACGGTATGTTAGCTTTGGGGCATGCTGAGCTGGTTCGCCTGGGTTTTCAATACCGTCATCAAGGATGAGGTAACATGATCGTGGATCGCGGTCGCGAGGTTGGCCTACTGACCCGACATTGATCATGGCTTTGCCGTGTTCGAGCACAGTTTCGTATCCAAACTCACTAGGCACAAGGAATTGATGAGATTCTGTAAACACACCTGGGATGTGTGTATGGCCTTGAAAGCAATAGTTTTCCACCAGTGTGAAGAGTCGTTCGATTTTGCGATGATTGTAGACATCGTCAGGAAATACGTATTCAGAGAGTGGATTTCTGGGCGATCCATGAACGAACAAGAATTTTCCATCCTGATGGAATCGGGGTAGTGCTCCGAGGAATTCCAGCCGTTTCTGGTTGCCTGGGTCGTCGGTTCGTTCGAGTTGTTCACGGGTCCAGAAGATGGCACGTTCCGCGTTCATGTTGAATCCTTCTGGATCGCACAACGCTCCCATGTCGTGATTGCCAAGCAGACAGATGCTGCATTTGGCCATGACTAAATCCAGACATTCACGAGGGTTAGGGCCATAGCCCACAATGTCGCCCAAGCAGTGGATGGATTCGATTCCCAATTTCTCAATATCCGCCAGGACAACCTCGAGCGCTTCAAGATTCCCGTGGATGTCGCTAAGGATGGCGCGACGCAAGGTTGAGGCTCCTCTTGTTCTGGCGAATCTGTCCGACCGTGAATCACATGGATTTCCAACAACTATATCATTCTTCGATTTCGACCACGAGAAAATCAATGTAAGATAGTAAAGAATCGTAGACGAACCCCCTCCAGTCGCTTCAATCAACTTAGTCTCCAGTGATCGCTTTTCCTGCTTTTCAATGCTCTAATGGAGCCTGTCACCTTGTCCGATATGACTCATTTCTGGCCCTGTCTGGCTATCGATACTTCCACCAGGAACGGTGTCCTGGTCGTTGGAAACATGGCAACGGGTCAGAAAATTACCGCCCATCTCGACGCCTCCATCACCCACGGGTGCGAACTTGTGCCCTCGATCAAGATCTTGATGGAGGCCTCAGGGCTCGAATTCAAAGAGCTTAAGTCGATCGCCGTCGGGATCGGTCCTGGCTCTTACACTGGCCTCAGGGTGGGGCTGGCCATTGCCAAGACTTTGGCCGATGTGCTGGCTGTCCTAATGGTTCCGGTGGACAGCATGTTGCTCTCGGTGCTGAATCTCGGTCCTGAATTCGATCGGGCTGGATGTATCGCTGATGCCCAGCGAGGAACGGTTTATGAGACAATCTATGAACGAGATCGTTCGACAAAGCTCTGGACCAAGAAAAATGAACCTGAAATCGTCACATGGGAGAGTCTTAACCGCTGGTCAGGTCAGGAGATCGTGCTGACTGGACCAGGCCTTGCACTGATTCCAAAGCTTGGGCCACCGAACGCAAATCTGGCCGAACCCGAACTTTGGGGCCCGACGCCTGAATCGATGTTCGCCTGGCTCGCAGATTATGCAGCTGAAACTCCACCAGTTGATCACCTCTTGCTCGAACCGCTTTACATTCGACCCAGTGCAGCCGAAGAAAAGCGGCTCTTGGCGGCTTCTAAATCAAACCACCTACCGGTGTCCAGCTAAATGGCAAACCAAGCTCAGGATCGAACCAAGCGGCTCTACGGGCTTCAGTGGAATCGTTACCGAATTGTTCGTTCGGAAGAAGACGAAGCGACTCTGAAGCTCAAAACAGGGCTCGCACCCAGCGAGTTTTTCGGTAAAACCGTGCTCGACGGCGGCTGCGGAATGGGCAGGTATGCGCGCGTGGCTGCCAGCTGGGGGGCATCAGTGCTGGGAATGGATTTGTCGGAAGCTGCTGTAGCAGCGCAGGATATGACAGAAGAATATGCCAGCCATGTGCAGATTATTCGAGGCGATCTGATGCGACCACCAATCCTAGAAGGTCAGTTTGACCTGGTTTATTCGATCGGAGTTTTGGACCACACGCCCGACCCCAAACGAGCTTTCATGAATCTGGCTCGGTGCGTTAAGCCTGATGGACGCATGGCGATTTGGGTTTATCAGAAGCAAAGCCCTGTTGTGGAAAGGATTATGGCAGCTCATCGTTCCGTTGCCAGACGCCTGCCTGTGACGTGGCTGGAACGATTGAGCCGTTGGTCAGTTCCCATTGGCGGGATAAAACGATGGTTGATGGGGAGCAGATCAGCTTTGGTTCAAAAATTTGGAGTGGCCATTCATGCCCTGACCATTGGGGTTTCCATGCACCCTGATCCGGAAGTGAGGGCCTGCGACACGCTTGATTGGTACGCCCCCAGATTCGTCAGTCACCATACGCCTGAGGAAGTCGAATCATGGTTCGCTGAGGCTGGCTTTACAAGGGTTTCCGACCCAACTTTGAGTCAGTCTCACTTTCATCAAGGCCAAGGGCAAGGCGTACATCGAATTGGAATCAAGGCTTAATTTGATATCAGGTCTAACACTATCTAACAAAAGACCTTTAGGGGTTTTGCGGGCAGTTCAGATAGATCCATTCGCTGATCTTGCCCAGGAGTTTGCCGGCCGCGGTGGCATTGACAGCCGGCTTATCGTCTCCAGATGCGGTTCGGATCGGGACATTGTTGACAAAAATGCAATAAACCAGCTTGCGGTCCTGAGCTGTTTCCATGTAACCGGCGAGTGCTTTGCTCGTCAGGATGGTTTTTCCGGTCAGCTCGTTTTCGAGGTAATAGGTGCCGGTTTTGGCTCGGACATGGCCTCTGGCCGGGCTGGTCGGCTCGACAGCTTTTGCAAGCGTCCCATCTCGGCCTAAAATCGGCATGGCTTCATAAAACGCGTTATAGCCAGGACGTGACTGCATCGCTATCAAGAGGTCTACAGTGGCCCTGGGCGAGGCCAAGTCAGCTCTAGCACCCCCTGCCCCACCTCCGAAGCTGATCGCCTCAGGCTGCACTCCAAGGCCGCTTAAGATTTTACCCTGAATTCTCAGACCATCAATGGCCGTGGTTTTTCCATCCGTTAAAGCGAGTAACGATGGTAAGGTGCTGGCGTGCAGGTTGTGGCTGACTTTGAGGATGATTTTGACGTATTCACTCAAAGGTGGTGACACGTACTCTGCAACTGCAGGCATAGAATCAACTTTCGACTTGGATGGTAGGCTTGACGGATCCTGCATGGCCAGTGATGAGGCAGCGATTTTAACTCCTGATGCTCGAAGCCTTTCGATCAGTAGACTGCGGGCCCATGAGGTTGGATCGGCGACCTCGAAATTTCTGATCAGGTTCTTTTTGCCTATCGGAATGGTCCCACGGACCACCACGGAACGAGGACCGGTCGTGTTGATGTAAACACTGACAGGTTTGTCTTTATCCGCTGTCTCCACCTGGAGATCCACAGCGATTCCAGCCGTTTCAGGAACGAGTTTAAATGTGGCCTGATCGCCAGGCTTTTCTCCTGCATGGATCACCACATCGACTAGATTGTCGTTGATCGTCATGGGAAAAACATTACGGGGTCCACTGCCGCTGGAGGGCGAAATCTGGAACAGCCGATCGTCCACCAAAACATCGCCGGTGACTTGCTTTATACCTGAACTGGCGACCCGCTTGGCAAGCTCCTGTAGGCCGTGAAGCGCATCGGCTTTGACCAGGGCTGCCGAATCACCACCGTACGTGTGGTCGTTGTCTTCAAAAAGCATGGTCCCATTGGTTGCAGTCCTGCCACCCATGGACATGTCGCCGCTGGCCACCAGTAAAAGATCGCCTTTGAGGACTCCAGAGCTATCGACTTCGCCACGTCGCTTCACGGGCGTTTTAAACCGAAAATCAGGGCCAAGTTTTTCGAGTGCAGCCGCCGTCGAATAAAGCTTCGTGACTGAGGCAGGTGCAAACATCTGATTGGAATTCTGCTCAAACAAAACCTGCTTCGTTACGGCGTCCACCACCAGAATGCCCCATTGGCCATTCTCGAACCCTGAGGTTTGGGTCAGCTTTTGAATGCCTTGCTGAAACGGATCCGCGCCTTGAACCGGCAGGCCTGCAAGCCCGCCTAATGCAATGGCGATAATCACAAATACTCTTGCCAGACAGAGGGTTGGATTTAATCTGGATTGCATGGAATGCCCTGTGTCTGGTCCGGTTGTGGGATTGGTTTCAGAGTTGTCTGTCTTAAATCAGACCATCCGTGATTTCTGCAAGTGCGTTCAAAAAGGTGTCAATATGTTCCGGTGTATTGAACGGCCCGGGGCTGATGCGCAACATCCCGTCAGGGAAAGTTCCAAGCCGCTTGTGGATATAAGGGGCACAGTGCAGGCCAGGGCGAATGGCGACGGCAAATGAGGTGTCCAGAATGGCCCCAAGTTCTGAGGGAGCAATGCCTTCAGGCGGCTTTAGCGAAAGTGCTCCGACATGGCGGGTAGGATCCCACGCACCCCCGATTGCCCAATGGTCCGAGTGTTCAGCAACCCAGTCGACCACTTTTTGAAGCAGTGCCACTTCGTGTAATCGGCTTACTTCCACACCTCGTTCAATCACCCATTCCAGGCCCGCCTTCAAACCAGCCAGACCAAGCACGTTCGGTGTGCCGCCTTCAAGTTTGTAAGGCATGATCTCAGGATGGGTTACGGTGGATGAATCGCCGCCTGTTCCACCTTCTCGCCAAGGGCGAAGATTCACGCGGGGACCGACATACAGGGCGCCGGTGCCAGTTGGGCCGTAAAGAGCTTTGTGGCCAGGGAATGCGAGCATGTCAATCGGCATTTTAGAGAGATTGATATCCACAATCCCCGCTGTCTGAGCAGCATCGAGCAACATGAATCCGCCTGCCGCGCGAACTGCCTGAGCGATGGGCTCTATGGGCTGAATGGTGCCGAGAACATTTGCGGCATGAGTCAGGGCCACAAGTCTGGTTTCAGGAGTGATGGCTGCGATGACTTCATCGGCATTGAGGTATCCCTCGTGCGATGCCACGCGTGTCAATCGGATTCGTCCGGCTTTAGCAAGAGCTTGCAAAGGGCGACTGACGGAATTGTGCTCAAGGTCGCTGGTAATGACATGATCGCCATCGTTAACCAGCCCTTTAATTGCGATGTTCAGGGCATCGGTGCAATTCAGGGTGAAGATCCAGCGGTCGGTCGATTCGCCTTTGAAGAGAGTGTTCAGGAGGTGCCGTGTGTCGTCCAGAACGCGTTCCGAGGCCAGTGCCATGCGGTGCCCGGACCGGCCAGGATTGGCCAGAGAGGTGCGGGCAAAATGATCCATGGCCAGATAGACTGACTCAGGCTTGGGGAAACTTGTGGCGGCGTTGTCCAGATAAATCATCGCGAATCATCAACTTCCCAAATATTGTGCGTAAAGCGACTTGGCCTTGGCGATGTCGTTGGTGCCCTTGATGATGGCCCGTCCGTCCGGAAACACTGTGAATTCATGGCCTTCTGTCTCAAACCGAAGCATGAACGCATTGTGCCGCACATTGCCGATCTCGCCCAATCGGGCAGCCAGTTCGCCGAAGTTCAGAACCTCGTCCCGGCGTGTTGAAATCTGCACAGCATTTCGACCGCAAAGTGTTGTGGTTTGGGAACCCATGGTTCCATCAAGCCACTCGAATCTCCCGTGCTTGCAGGCGGGGCAATCGACCTTACCCAACAGAGCCGCCACTTTCAACTGGCGGAACGACCAGTTCCAGAGATCCACCATGATCAAGTCGCGATTCAGAGAATCTGTCTTGCCTGAGAGGATCTTCAGAGCCTCAATCGCTTCAAACGATGCAATGGTCGAGACAGCTGGCCCCAGCACTCCAGCCGTTTCGCAGGTGGGGGTCATCCCTGGAGGAGGAGAGGTTTCCACCACGCACCTCAGGCAAGGCGTCTTGCCGGGTATGATGGTCATGCTCTGACCCTCGGAACCGATCACTCCACCAAAGATCCACGGCTTGCCCAGCTTCACAGCGGCATCATTGATCAGATAACGCGTTTCAAAGTTGTCTGTGCCATCCAGAATGAGATCCACGTCTGAAACAAGACTTAGAATGTTGGTGTGGTCAATGTCCGTCACTACGGCTTCCACCGTGATCTGGCTATTGATCTTCCTCATCTTGCGGGCCGCCGCTTCCGCTTTGGGCAGGTTGGATGCCACGTCATCTTCGTCAAACAGAATCTGTCGCTGAAGGTTGTGAAGCTCGATAAAGTCGCGATCCACTACGCGAATAAATCCGACTCCAGCACGTGCCAGATGATTGGCCAGAACGGTGCCCAACGCGCCACATCCACAGATTGTGACACGAGATGTGCTGATCCGATTCTGACCTTCTTCACCAAGCGGGCCGAATCGCATTTGCCGGCTGTATCGTTCGAGACTTTCGATCACTTGTAGCCCCAAAAGCGTTTGTACCAAGAAGGTTGCGGCATCTCTGAAAGCAAGTCCATCGACTCAGACAGAACCGCCGGCAACGGCCGGGATGATGCTGACTTCGTCGGTGGGCTGAACGGGTGTGTCTAGATCGTCGAGGAATCGGATGTCTTCGTTGTTGACATATACGTTCACGAATCGGCGCAACTCTTCGCCATCGAACAGACGCGAACGTAAGTCGGAATGATCTGTTGTGAGGCTGTTGAGGACTTCGCCAACGGTGCTACCGGCAGCCTGAGCGGAGTCGTTACCACCAGCGTAAGGGCGAAGCGGGGTTGGGATGCGTACGAGAGGCATGGATCAGTTCTCTTTCTGGTTGGAGTCTTGGAAGCCGGATTCATCGGATACGGGACACCATGGATTTCGTGTCCAGTTTCGAATGAATGATTTTTGGAAAAAGGGAGTGACGAATCAGACGCCGGCGCCAGCCATCACTTGCTCAGCTTCTTGCGAATGCTGATTATTCATGGCAGCGAGCAATGACTTGAAGTCATCGAGAGTCGGGCGAATCACCTGCGGCTTGGCAATCCTGTCAATCAAAGCCTCTTGCGTCTTGAGGCCGTTGCCAGTGATCGCCAGAACGATCGACTCATCTCGATGCAAGTGACCTTGCTCAATCAACTTGCGAGCTACCGCCAGAGTGACCCCACCTGCTGTTTCGGCCCAGATGCCTTCGGTTTCGGCCAGAAGCCGCATGCCGTCGACAATCTCATCATCGTTCACATCTTCCGACCAGCCGCCCGTGCTGCGGATCAATTGGCTCGCAAAATAGCCGTCGGCCGGGTCCCCAATCGCCAGACTCTTGGCAATCGTATCTGGATTCCGAACAGGTTTGACCTTATTGGAGTTTGTCTTCACCGTGTTTGAGATCGGGTTACAACCTGTAGCCTGTGCCCCAAACATACGGGTTTTGACAGGTCCGTCGAGCAGTCCGAGCATTTCGAACTCTTTGAACGACTTATGGATCTTCCCAATCAGGCTTCCACCAGCCATCGGGGCCACTACGGCTCCGGGGGTGCGCCAGCCAAGTTGCTCGGCAATCTCAAAGCCCATGCTCTTCGAACCTTCTGCATAGAAGGGACGAAGGTTGACGTTCACAAATCCCCAACCGAATTTGAAGGCGATTTCAGAGCACAAGCGATTGACCTGATCGTAGTTACCTGTGACAGCCACAACATTTGCACCATAAACTGTGGCGCCTAGAACCTTGCCCTGTTCGAGATTGTCAGGGATCAGGATATAGGCCTCAAGCCCGGCTGCAGCGGCATTTGCAGCCACACTTCCAGCCAGATTTCCGGTCGATGCACAGCCAACAGTTTTGAAACCGAGTTCGACGGCTTTAGACAAAGCTACCGCCACCACCCGATCCTTGAATGAAAGCGTTGGGTGATTGACAGCATCGTTTTTGATGTAAAGTTCTTTCACACCAAGGACTTTGGCCAGTCTGTCAGCCTTGACAAGTGGTGTATATCCGACTTGTAGGCCAACGGTGGGTTCGCCGGCGAGTGGCAGCAAAGGGGCGTATCGCCACATCGTGGCTGGCCCTGCCAGAATCGACTCACGAGTGACTTGGCCCTTCATGGCCTCGTAGTTGTAATCCACTTCAAGTGGCCCGAAGTCGTCCGGGCAAAAGTTCAGCGCTTGCTGACCATGCATTTTGCCGCAAAGACGGCATTTCAGCCCATTTACGAAGTTAGGACGCTGGCTCACGGGTGCATCTCCCACAATATTCCGGCCGACAGTTCAGGAAGTCGTTTCGCTATACTTTTCCATGTAGAGGAAAAGCCAACGCCGGGATTCAATTGTCGAGATGTGGAAAAGATAAGAATGGAAAGCGGTTGTGACAATCCGTACACGCCCGCAGAAGCGAACGCAATTTTTGGTCACACCGTTCATCTCATCTTCCCCGCGAATTCCGGCTATTCACCAGAAATCGGGAGGGAGTTAGCACCAGCATTCGAACAAGAACTTCGAACCGGTTGCTGTGGCGTCTCAGGGCCCGTCCCTCGACCACTCTCGATAAGAGAACCGACGATCTTGAGTTAAAAGATATCCGCCAGAGCCCTAACGGTCAATAGGGCTCTGGCGGTGTTTTTCAAGAAGTTCGTTTTTGGACGAAGCGATCAGTTGGCTGGTTGCTCAGCCTTTTTCTTGCCGCCTTCACCCTTCTTCGCATTTGGATTGCCTTTGACGACAATTTTCGAAGCCTTGGCATCCTTGTGCTCAATCTCAAGAACCACGCCCTTCTTCAGCTTCTCAAGCGGGCTCTTCTTCATCACCTTGCCCTTGGCATTTTCGTAAACCGTATCATTGGAAACCGTTACGGTGACGTTATCCTTAGCCTTACCCTTTGGTTTCACAACAATTTTATTGGCCGCAACGTCCACTTCCTGAACCACACCGATCAATTGGTCGGCCAGAATTGGGGCAGCACAGACCAAAAGGGTCATGACACTGGTCATTGCCAATCGCATCCAGTTACGCATCACTGATTCGTCTCCTGATTCACTTGTTTTAAAGCTCAATATTCGATTCTTTGCGAGATCTTGGCCCGCATACCACTCTCTTAAACACCAACCGTCACAGAAAGTTTCTCTGTAACCTTATCATTCTGAAATCCGGGGTTCGAGTCTGAGTTCTGGGGCGGAGCCAAACGACGATTCATAATGTGCAAAGAGACAACATCTTATGTAGGCCATGTCCCCTGACATAGCGGGCTTTGAATTTGATTTGCGGAACGAAGCAAATCATTATTGCGTAATATGTTACATGCGTGTTGGCTGAAAGGTCAAAAAACCTTCCTTTCAGGGGACCATGCCTTCAGAGATACGCTTCAGTGCGTGATGAGGGTTTGGCTCAAATTCGATCATCAAAAATCGTGAGCCTTATCACCCTTCTAAACTCTATGAAATCAAGGCTTAACCGCTAATCTTTGCCTGATTGGGCTGAGCGGTTCGGAGATAGTCGTGAAACGAGAGCCGATAATCTTCGTGGCGGTGATTGCCTTCAACCAGAATCTGGGAGTCGCTCCGGAACGAATCGTCAACCAGAGTGGGGATCCCGTAAAGCATTCCAAATGGAGGCCATGCGCCTGTTTCGCAGTCGCTGAAAACCGATCCTGCCTGCTGCTCTGTCGCAAGTTTCCAGCCGCTTTTTCCGGTCGTGGTTGCCAACTTCGACCAGTCGATTTTTTTATCGGACGGAAGCACAGCTACAAGGTATTGGCCATCCGTGTTTTTCAAAAGCACCGTTTTGGCCACGTTTCGGCCTTGTGTATGTACGGAATTGGCACGCCGTGAACTTGTCGGAGCAGGTTGATGGACCAGTCGCTGAAACGGAACTTGCTGTCCACAGAGAAAATCCTGGATATTCATCGCCTTGCCCCTACAAGCTGCCTGATCAGTGATGTCAACCTAATCTTTAATATACCACCTAAAAAAAGCGGATGCGAGGATGGGTGAACTTTTTTTGAAGAAATCTGAAAGCGGCACGATTTTAGGCTTGAATGGTTGGCCTTCGCTTTGTTTTGTGAGAATTTTAAGATGAAAACCGCAATATATGGTTCGCGATCTGTTACGATAAGCATGTGTGAAGAGTGGGCTGGCCGATCGCTGGGCTGTTATGGCCTGGAGGAAAGTCCGGACTCCGCAGGGCATGGTGGTGGGTAACGCCCACCGCTCGCAAGGGTAGGGAAAGTGCCGCAGAAAGTAAACCGCCGACGTGGTTTAAGGCGTGCAAGCGTTTTGAATCGCAGGTAAGGGTGAAACGGTGAGGTAAGAGCTCACCAGCAGGCCGGGTGACCGGTCTGGCTTGGCAAACCCCACCAGGAGCAAGACCAAATAAGGGGGCAGATGCGATGACTGAAAGGTCAGAGCAAAGCGGATCGGCCCGATCCGTTACGACCCCCGGGTCGGTCGCTTGAGGTGACCCGCAAGGCTCATCCCAGATTAATGATCGGTCCCGATTTTCTGAAACGAATTTCGGAGACAAAATCCGGCTTACACGCCCGCTCTTTACACACCTTTTTTCATGATCGGTGATCGAATTCTGCTTTTTTTCCTTGAACAATGCTATTCCCCCGACTAAAAAAATGTTAGATTCTATGATATGATCAGACCCTCGATAGGCATTCGGTCTATCAGGTCCATCCACTAAGCTGCCTCCAGACAGAGCCGTATACAAAAATGTCCACTATCCTGCCTGAACCGCATGCGTATCGTCCGGGAAAATTGGCACGCCTCAAAGAAGGTCTTCGATATCAGGGGGGCATCGGACAATGGTCCTGGTTGCTCCACCGAGTGACTGGGGTCGGGATTCTGATCTTCCTGATCATTCACGTCCTCGATACGTTTTTTGTCGTATTTAATCCAGCCTTATATGATCACACCGTAGCGATTTACGGCGGAGTCTTCGGTGGTCAATACTTCTGGCCACTAAGATGGGCCTTTCGCCTCGCGGAACTCGGCCTGATGGCCACCGTGCTTTACCACGCAATCAATGGTGTGCGTGTGATCCTGTTCGACTTCTGGAGCGAAGGCTGCAAGTATCAAAAAGAGTCGTTCGTTGCAGTACTGATCGTCTTTCTGGCCCTCATGGTGCCTGCGGCAGTTGTTGTGATCCTTCCGCTGGCTTCATCACCTGATCATATGGTGAAAGTCCCGGCCAACACGCCCAACCCATAATCTGCGTCGCTGCCTTCGAATACTTCCAGAAATAGATACCTGAGCACTTGCGAGAGAAACGATTCATGGCCCGTAACCGAATCAAACCACAAGGCGGATTTGAACTGACCGCTTGGTATTTCATGCGAATTTCAGGCTTGATGCTGGTCTTCCTTGCAGTTGGCCACCTGTTCATAATGCACATTGCCAATAATGTTGAGAACATCAACTATGCGTTCGTTGCTGGCCGTTGGGCCAATCCTCGGACTGGCTGGATCTGGCGACTTTGGGACATGAGCATGATCGCACTGGCCATGTTTCACGGATTCAACGGTCTCCGTCAAATTCTTGACGAACATGTTCACGGTGCCAAAGCCCGTGTGGCCATGCACACAACACTCTGGGCTGTCATGACGACCCTGCTCGTTCTAGGGACTTATGCCATCTGGATGTTTCAGGTGGACAAAGCCTATGTCGAGCAGTTCAAAGCCATGAACTCTGGTGCTGGCTCTCACGCATCCGTCAAATAACCTCACATTTTTGAACCTGATTCATCAAATGGCTGGGCAGTTCCGCCTAAATTGACCATCAACCGGACTTCGACTTAACCATGAGCACACCGACTTACCATCGTTTTGAAACCATTATCGTCGGTTCCGGTGGAGCTGGCCTGATGGCCGCCCTGCACTCCAGCAAGGAGGTCGGCACGGCTGTTGTCAGCAAGCTCTACCCGATGCGTTCGCACACAGGTGCCGCTGCCGGTGGAATCGCCGCAGCTCTCTCGAATATCGAAGAAGATTCATGGGAAAATCACGCTTACGACACTATCAAAGGTGGCGACTACGTGGTCGACCAAACGCCTGTTGAAATTCTCTGCCGTGAAGCGGTTGAGTGCATTTATGACCTGGAGCACATGGGCCTGCCCTTCGACCGGACTCCCGATGGCCGGATCAGCCAGCGACGTTTTGGAGGTCACACCCGCCCGGTTCCTGGAAACCCATCCAAACGCGAACCTGTGATGCGGTCCTGCCACGCTGCCGACAGAACTGGCCACATGATTCTGCAAACACTTTATCAGCAGTGTATTAAGCAGGGTGTGACCTTCTTTGACGAATATCACATGCTCGACCTGATCATGGTCGAAGGTGAGTGCCGTGGGATCGTGGCTATCGAGATTGCTACCGGCCGTCTTCACGTTTTTCATGCCAAAAGTGTGCTGCTCGCTACGGGTGGTTTTGGGCGAATGTTTAAGGTTTCGTCTAACGCTTTCGCCCTGACCGGCGATGGTCCCGCGATCGCATACCGTCATGGTATACCTGTTGAGGATATGGAGTTCTATCAATTCCACCCAACGGGTATTTACCGTCTTGGAGTGCTTCTGACAGAAGGTTGTCGTGGCGATGGCGGCATCATGTTCAATGGAAAGGGCGAACGGTTCATGGAAACTTATGCCCCAAACATGAAGGAACTGGCCAGCCGCGACGTCTGTTCCCGATCGATTTATCAAGAAGTTCGGGCCGGTCGTGGGGTGAGTGGTAAAGACTTCGTCTATCTGGATATCCGTCCTTCAACGATCAATAAGTACAAGTCGAGTCCGATCCACCGGGATGGACTGGAAGTGGACGATCACTTCATTGAGTCCCGACTTTCGGAATCCCTCGAACTTTCGCGTACTTATCTCGGAATCGACCCGCTCAAGGAACCGATGCCAATTCAGCCCACAGCCCACTACGCCATGGGTGGAACGCCGACCGACTTCGATACACGCGTGTTCCGAAATGCGGCTGGCGAAGTCGTTCCTGGTCTATATGCTGCCGGCGAAACGGCTTGCGTCTCTGTTCACGGTGCAAATCGGCTTGGTACCAATAGTCTGGTCGACCTCGTTGTATTCGGCCGGAGGGCCGGTAAGGCGATGGCCCAATATGCTAAATCTCACGATTTTAAAGAAATTCCCAAGGATGCTGCAGTACCAACGAAAAAGATGATTGAGGGAGCACTGGCCAAGCCTCGTACGGAGCCTTGGGTCAGAATCCGTGACGAACTCCAAACCGTGATGATGGACGACTGCGGCGTTTATCGAACCGCCGAAGGTTTGGCAAACGCTCGTCAATCGGTTGCCTCGCTCAAGAAGCGGTACGAATTGACCGGAATTCAGGACAAAGGCACGATCTTCAATACAGGTCTTTTGGAATATCTCGAACTTGGTTGTTTGATTGACCTGGCAGCCGCCACAGTTGCTTCGGCCGAAAGCCGCAAGGAGAGCCGTGGGGCTCACTCTCGCGAAGACTTCCCTGATCGCGACGACGTGAAGCACTTTAACCACACCTTCGCCACCAAAGACGGTGATTTTGACGTGAAGATTGACACGCGTGCCGTTGACGTCATTTATATTGAAAAAGATGGCCAGCAAGTACCCAAGTATCCATTGGAAGTGCGTAAGTATTGATATCGTTGAGACTTGGCAGTTTTGGATTGAACTGCGTCCCAGTTTCCAGATTTCAGAACCACACCGCCCCGATACATTGACAGGAACCGAGCCGTGAGTGAAGAACTGACCGACCCAACAAAAGGTTATCTTTCAACCCGAATTCTGACCGTCCAGCTCAAGCGTTACGACCCTGAGAAAGACCGTGAGCCTCACTGGCAGGAATTCAAGGTGGAAGCCCGCCCGATTGACCGCGTTCTTGACGTTTTGATGAAAGTCAAGTGGGATCAGGACGACACCATTGGTCTCCGCAAAAGCTGCGGCCAAGGGATTTGTGGTTCTGACGCCATGCGCATCAATGGTCAAAACAATCTGGCCTGTAAGATGCTGGTGCAGAACCTGAAAAGTGATAAGATAACTGTTGAGCCCATCCTCGGACTTCCCGTGATCAAGGATTTGATCGTGGACATGAAGCCGTTTTTTGATCACTATAAGTCGATCATGCCGTTCCTTGTCAACACCGATCCAGCCCCGACAACGGAACGTCTGCAAACTCCGGCTCAGCGCGAGCGTTTTGACGAGGGCACCAAGTGCATCCTCTGCGCCTGCTGCACCACAGCCTGCCCACCATTTTGGGGCAATCGCGAATATGTCGGCCCAGCCGCCATCGTCAATGCCCACCGGTTCATCTTTGACAGCCGCGATCAGGCCGCCAGCGAGCGTCTGGAGATTCTCAACGACGCCGAGGGTGTCTGGCGCTGCCGTACCGTATTCAACTGCACCTCTGCCTGCCCTCGCGGAATTAAAGTGACCCAACTCATCAGTGAAGTCAAACGCGCCTTGATCACTGGCGTGCTGGATATGCCGCAGGAAGCCGAAGTTCTGGCCTGATATACATTTCTTGCGATTGATTTGGTCGTTCTGCAGACACTGTCGAATGACCATTTCAAAGGCTGTTAGAAAATCATCAATGGATTTACAACTTGAGGCCCCTGTCATGGATGGTGCCCTAACCTGGCCTGTAAGGCTTCTGGCATTGACGGTTCTCGGATACTCTTTGGTTGGCGGGCTCTACCAAGCTCTCACCTCCACAGAAATCTCGAAAATGGTGATCAAAGATCAGTCGATCTCCGTGAATTTGAACTCTGTTGAAGATCTCCAAGTCATTCCAGGGATCGGCCCTGTCATTGCTGAACGGATTCTCGATCAAAGGTCGCTTCAGCCATTTATCAGCCCTTCTGATTTTGAGAATCGTGTTCGTGGCATCGGCCCGACATTTATGTTGAATTACGGTCAGTGGCTCACCTTTGATGGAATGACATCCACTCGACTTGCTTCACAACCGCCTCCCTCAACTCAACCCATCGGCTTTCCATGAGCGGATTCGATCTGGTCAGCCCGTTTCAGCCTGCCGGCGACCAGCCGCAAGCCATCGAGGCTCTCGTCAAAGGCTTTCGGGCTGGCAGCAAATGCCAGACATTACTGGGCGTGACGGGGTCCGGCAAAACGTTCACCATGGCCAACGTGATTGCCCAACTCAATCGCCCAGCCTTGATCCTTTCCCACAATAAAACCCTCGCCGCCCAGCTTTATGCCGAGTTTCTCGATTTTTTCCCGAATAACGCCGTTCGCTATTTCGTCTCCTATTACGATTATTACCAGCCAGAAGCCTACATCCCCCAGCGCGACATTTATATCGAAAAAGATGCCGCCATCAATCAGGAAATCGACCGTCTCCGCCTCGCCGCAACCTCAGCCCTGATCAGCCGTCGCGATGTGATTGTGGTCGCAAGTGTTTCCTGTATCTATGGTTTAGGCTCGCCTGACGACTATCGTAAAATGATGGTTTATATCAAGCGAGGCGATATTCTTGACAGAGATTCTTTGCTCCGTAAGTTTGTCGATATCCAATATGGCCGAAACGACGTTGCATTTGATCGTGGCAAGTTTCGCGTCCGTGGAGATGTCGTTGAAATCTGGCCAGCCTATGAAGAAACCGCCCTTCGGATCGAACTTTTTGGCGATGAAGTCGAAGCCATTGCCGTGATCGACCCGGTGAGTGGTCAAATCCTCAAAAAACTTGGCGAAACATATATCTACCCAGCCAAGCACTTCGTTCTGCCTGAAGAGCGGATTGAAGCGGCCGTGGAGTCGATCAACACCGAGCTTGAGGCCCGTCTGGAACAGATGAAAGAGTGCGGTAAACTGCTTGAGGCACATCGACTTGCAGCCAGAACCCGTTACGACATGGAAATGATCTTAGAGGTCGGCTATTGCCAGGGTATTGAAAATTACAGCCGTCACCTTGCGGGTAGAAAACCAGGCGAAACGCCTACCACTCTGCTCGACTTTTTCCCTGACGATTCCCTGATCTTCATCGACGAATCACACGTCACCATGCCCCAGATCCGTGGGATGTTTGCTGGCGACTACAGCCGTAAGATGACACTCGTAGAACACGGCTTCCGGCTTCCCTCAGCGCTGGACAATCGCCCATTGAGGTTTGACGAGTGGGAGCAAAAGCCCGGCCAGAAGCTGTTCGTTTCCGCGACCCCTGCCGACTATGAAATCCACACTTCGGGTGGAGAAGTTGTCGAGCAAGTCATTCGGCCTACTGGACTTCTGGATCCGATCATTCGAGTCGAGCCTGCCACTGGCCAGGTTCCGGCCATGATGGAAGAGGCCAAAAAACGGACGGCTTCTGGAGAGCGATTGATTGTCACGGTTCTGACTAAACGAATGGCTGAGGACCTGACCCGATTTCTCAAAGAAAAAGGCTTACGCACAAAGTGGCTTCACTCGGAACTCGACGCGTTTGAACGAGTGGGAATTTTAAGGGAACTTCGCGAAGGTGCGTTCGACGTTCTGGTCGGTGTGAATCTGCTCCGCGAAGGGATCGACTTGCCGGAAGTCTCCATGGTTTGCATTATGGATGCCGACAAGGAAGGCTTTCTGCGAAGCGAATCGGCCCTGATCCAAACCATTGGCCGGGCGGCACGTAACGTCAATGCCGAAGTGGTCTTATATGCCGACAGAATCACAGGCGCCATGCAGCGAGCCATGGACGAAACCTCGCGGCGGCGAGCCCTTCAGATCGAGTATAATAAAGAGCATGGGATCACGCCTCAGTCGATCGTCAAGGCCATTCGTCGCGGGATCGAAGATCTCAGTCAGGCCAAGACGCTCGAACGCGAGGCCGTTAAACTCAATGAATCGGAATTTATCACTGAGGAATACCTTAACCAGCTTGAACAAGATATGCTTACGGCTGCGGAATCGCTAGAATTTGAAAAAGCGGCTGCTCTGAGAGATCGAATTCTGGAGCTGAAGGCTCAGAAATCAGGCGGGCCAGCCCGGCCTGCGGCTAGCCCTCAGGGCCAGTCCGCCCGTTCGCGTGCCAGAAGCAAGAAACAAGCAGATAACCGCACCAAACCGCCTCGCCCAAGTATCAGTTGACCGTTTTCCTGAACACATAGAAGCCCAGATACAGCCCTAATGTCCCACCCAAATCCGCCTTTTGAACTCTCTGAAATCCACCAGGCCAAGCAGTTGATCCACCTGGCTCTGGATGAAGATCTTGGCACATCCGGCGATATCACAAGCCTTTCCACAATCCCTGAAGCTGCAACAAGTATCGGCCGGTTTGTGGCTCGTCGCGATGGTGTGATCAGTGGCCTGCCCATTGTTGGTCTGATTGCCGAACAATTTCAGCCAGGAATCAACTGGAAACCATTCGTCTCTGACGGCGACCGCGTCTCCCCTGGTGAAGTTCTGGGTGAAGTCAGTGGTCAGACCCGTTCGATTCTCGCCCTGGAACGCATTAGCCTGAACTTTTTGCAAAGGCTCAGTGGGATCGCCACATTGACGAACCGGTTCGTCGAAAAAACGACTGGTACAAAAGCCCGCGTCCTGGACACACGAAAAACTACGCCTGGCTGGCGTGTTCTTGAAAAATACGCTGTCCGCTGTGGAGGTGGACACAATCACCGCATTGGCCTTCATGACGCCATTTTAATTAAAGACAATCACCTGGCTGCACTTGTCGCCAACGGTTGCGTGCATCCAATCACCGAAGCTGTTCAGAGGGCCAAAGCATTCGCTGGCCCCAAAGTATTCATTACAGTGGAAGTGGATCGGCTCGATCAGCTTGCAGAGGCTCTGGCCGTGCACCCGGATTGCATTTTACTCGACAACTTCACTCCCGAACTGGCTGCTGCGGCCATTGTAAAACGGGCTACCATTGCACCCAATGTCCTATTGGAAATCTCTGGTGGGCTGACTATCGATAAAATCAGTGAATTCTCCAGATTAGGCGTCGACAGGCTCTCCGTAGGTGCACTCACGCACTCTGCCCCAGCCATGGACATAGCCCTCGATTTCCCGGAACTCCGATCAGGTAATTGAATTCAACTCAATTGATAAATCCATGATATATCCCACCATCATTATTGGAACAGGTCTGACTGGACTGACATTGGCTCATAAGCTGGTATCGCAAGGCCATCAACTCCTGCTGATCGACAAAGGACGCAGCGCTGGAGGCAGGCTGGCAACAAAAACAATCGGTCATTGCATTTCAGACACAGGTCCTGGCTGGTTCCATACGCACGATCAGATCACTATCCCTGCTGTATACGCTGCATTGAATACAATTGCAGCAGAGCCCGTATTGCCAGAAGATCTCCCAGCCTGTACCCTTCGCGATCTGCCTGTCACCAGTTCCTGCCAGTCATGGAAAATCCAAGGAGGAATCCGAAGGCTTACGCAGGAGCTTGCCAATCCTCTGGAAATTCTTCAATCGATGACACTTACAAAACTAAAGCGATCTGAAAATTCGTGGGTGTTAGAATTCAAGGATAATGCTCATGGCGACGATCCATTTGAAATCCAAACGCAAAGACTTGTATTTACAATGCCCTGGCCGCAAGTTCTGGATCTGTTAAAGGAATCGGAATTGATTGATCTGGCTTTGAACAGAACCTTGCCAGAAATCCCCGATTATGAGCGATGTATTGTCGGTCTATTTGAAACGGATATGATTTCAGATAAATTCGCGGATCAAGACTGGTTCGAACCAATTGAGTCACCTGTCGTAAAGCTGATAAGATGGCAACCTGGCAGCAATGAAAAATACTCTGTAACTGTTCTGGCTCAGCCTGAATGGAGTCTGCAAAATCTGGACTCCAATCCATCTGAAAGTCTATTGAAATTACAGGACGCCGCTTCAGAAGTATTAGAAATGAACTTGCAACCCACAACCTCGTCCATCCATCGATGGAAATACGCCAAATTGGAACCATCGCCTGGTTTGACTTCCACCCCAATCGTACTTTCCCATTCTCCATTTCTCATGGTCGCTGGAGAGGCTTTTGGATACACCCCAGATTTTAATTCCGGTATTCTTGCCAGCCAAAATTCCGCCAATCTGGCTTCAATGCAGATAATTTCTATTCCGTCAGGAATTTAAACCTGAATTATGGACCATATTCTACAGGCGATGCTGCCCTGACACGGCAGGATTTGAATTTAATCTGAAAACCGATGCAAATCAATTCTGTGTAGGTCATTACATCCGAATTGACTTCAGAAATAAGCATTCATAATGCAATTAAAGTTTAATAAGATTCAAATTTTTCATGATGGACAAAGATTCTGGCAATCGGTCCGCTTTTTTGAAATAACAAAGAAGTTTCTTGACACAGTACCTTCCAGCCTATCAACTATCATTATCTCCAATCTCGAAATCCTCGCACATCCCGAAACCTACGCTGAGCCTCTCCTCTCCTGACTTAGCATCATAAGGTTCATTCCATGAGCACTCCCAATTCGACAGGGCATAAATCTTCCAGAAGGTCGGTCCTGCTGGCCACCGGTGCCGGGGCGTTCGCCTTTCATGTGGTACCTCGCCATGTTCTGGGTGGACCAGGCTTTACAGCGCCCAGTGAGCGAGTGAATGTTGCTGGTATAGGCGTTGGTGGGATGGGCGGTGGAGACATCTCGACACATTCCAAAAACGGCGCGAATATCGTTGCCCTCTGCGATGTCAACGATAATGCAGGAGCTTTCGCAGCTTTCCCCAACGCGAAACGCTATAGAGACTTCCGAGAACTGATCGACAAAGAATCCAAGAATATTGATGCTGTCTCAGTCGGTACGCCCGATCACATTCATGCCGTAGCGTCCATGGCCGCAATTAAAGCAGTCAAGCACGTTTATTGCCAGAAGCCGCTTACGCACACACTTCATGAATGTCGTGAACTGACCAAAGCGGCCAAAGCCGCTGGTGTGATGACCCAAATGGGAAATCAGGGACACGCTACAGAAGGCTCGCGACTGACCAATGAGTGGATTCAAGCCGGATTGATTGGTGAAATACGCGAAGTTCATGTCTGGTCAGATCGTGCTGGAACAATGTGGAAACAGGGCGTCAGACGTCCCACAGAGACCGTGCCTGTCCCTTCAAATCTTGATTGGAACTTATGGCTTGGCCCCATTAAAGAACGCCCATACAACCCAATTTACGCACCAATGGGCTGGCGAGGCTGGCGAGACTTCGGCACAGGGGCATTGGGCGATATGGGCTGCCATATTATTGATCACCCAGTCTGGGCATTAGGGCTAGGCGCACCGACCACAGTTGAGTCGAGCGTCACTCTGGAAGGTTCTTCAATCGACGGTCATAAACCCAATTTTGAAACCTTCCCAATCGCTGCAATGATCAACTACGAATTTCCAGCCAGAGGGAATCTTCCACCCGTAAAAATGACTTGGTACGACGGGGGCCTGATGCCCGCGACTCCAAATGAAATACCTGAAGGCCAAAGACTTGACGGCAATGGGGTACTTTATGTCGGGTCAAAGGGCAAGATGTACCACGGTTCGCATGGAGGAATGCCACGTCTCCTCCCAGCCTCATTGCACGAACAGGCCAAACTGATTCCCAAAACAATGAAGCGGTCGCCAGGTCATTACGAAGAGTGGCTGATGGCCTGTAAGGGAGGCCCAAAGCCCGTCTCCAACTTCGATTACGCCGGGCCTTTGACAGAAATTGTGTTACTGGGTGTCCTGTCGCTTTATGCTCCCGGTAAACGGTTGCAATGGGACAGCCCGAGTTTGCGGGTAAAAAATGCTCCAGAATTGACTCCGTTTATTCATACGGAATATCGCTCAGGATGGTCGCTTTGAATGGTTGACTGATCGACTCAGCTTCGTAATTCGTGTCACTTTTCATGCGAGACTGTTCCATGCAATATCGTCTGTTGGCGTTAATAATCCTGACACTCTGTGGTTCATCTGCATTTGCAGAAGAGAATATATTAACGGATCTGGAAAAAAATAACGGCTGGACTTTATTGTTCGACGGTCGTTCAACGCGAGGATGGATGTCGCCCAAACACCAGCCCCTGCCTGATTCACATGTACAAAATGGATCTCTGAATCCGCATCCGTGCGATTACATGCTGGTCTATGAAAAGCCTCTCGAAAATTTCGTGCTGGCCATGGATTTTAAAATCACCGAAAAATGCAATAGCGGAATATTCGTACGTACCATGCCACTCGAACCCAGGACTGGCAAGGATGTTGGGTTCAACGGAATTGAAATTGCAATTGATGCAACGCCCGGCCCTGGTTTTCATACCACAGGAGCAATTTACGACCTGGTTCCTACAAATATGGACGCCATGAAGCCGGTTGGTCAGTGGAATCACATCCAGATCACAAGTAATGACGGCTTGATTCAGGTGGAGGTCAACGGCAGGCTTGTTTCGAAAATCGATCTCGACTTGTGGACTGAAGTGAACAAACGGCCTGATGGCTCGGCCCATAAATTCGATATTGCATATAAAAATCATCCTCGCAAAGGCTATATCGGCCTCCAGGATCACGGTAGCGATTGCTGGTATCGCAATATCAAATTGAAAAAACTTCCCTGATTTGGAAGCTCAGTGATTACGTAAACGAACAGGTGACAATTCCAGATGTGACCCATCTTCGCAAAACCAAGCGGTCGCAAGGTCCGTGAAAGGGGCTGACGGATTTTTGGTTGGATAGGTGTCGATTATGTCTTTCGTTCAGCGGAATGTGTCATAATAGGTAGGTCGTGAGTTGATCAACCGTCCTTTGGCCTGTTCAGAGCAACCAGATCCATGCCAGATAGCGATACAAACCCCGTTCCAACAACACTTTCCATGTCGACTACAGAAGGCTTGCCAAGCCGGATAGCCGAGCCATGCGTAATCGTCTTGTTTGGAGCCACTGGCGATCTCACGCACCGAAAACTGCTGCCTGCACTCTGCCGATTGGCTCAGTCAGGCCAACTCGCGAACCAATATGCTGTCTTGGGATTCGCTCGGCGCGATTGGACCCACGACCGGTTCCGCGAAGAAATGGCCAGCTCCATTGCAAGTCATTCTGTGATTTCCGGACACTGGCCGGAATTTGCTCGCCACCTGTTCGTCTCTCAGGGAACTTTTGACGATCTCGCCAGTTTTGAGGCTCTGAAGGTTCAACTCGACGCCATCGATCAAGAGTTTGGAACCAAGGGGAATCGACTTTTTTATCTCGCCACAGCCCCTGAGTCGTTCGCTCAGATTGTCGAAAATCTCGGAAGGTCAGGCCTTATCTATCCAGCCAACTCCACTGGCCCTTGGTCAAGAGTGGTTGTGGAAAAGCCGTTCGGACACGACACCCAATCGGCTATCCAGCTTCACGAGGACATCTCAAAGTGGCTGACAGAAGCTCAGACATATCGAATTGATCACTATTTAGGCAAGGAAACTGTACAGAACATTCTCGCTCTCAGGTTCGGTAATACCGTTTGGGAATCGATCTGGAATCGTTCGCACGTCGCTTCCATTCAGTTTCTGGTCTCTGAAACGGTCGGAATGTCTGGCGGTCGAGGCGCATTTTATGACCAGGCAGGCGCCATTCGCGACATGGTCCAGAACCATATGATGCAACTTCTGGGCATGATCTGCCTGGAACCGCCCGGCGACCTTTCAGCCGACTCTCTGCGAAATGAAATGGTTAAAGTCTTACAGGCTCTGCCTAAATGGACTCCTGAAGACGTGGCTCAGAATGTGGTCCGTGGCCAATACACCGCCGGAGTCGTGGACGGCGAAGAAGTTCCGTCCTACACCGCCGAACGAAACGTTGGCCCCCACTCGACCACTGAAACCTATCTAGCCATGCGACTTACGCTTGAGAATTGGAGATGGGCAGGTGTTCCGATCTATTTCAGGACTGGCAAACGGCTCCCGAAACGTACGACAGAAATTGCAATCCAGTTTCGCCGCCCTCCCGCCGCGCTTTACGAAGCCCAGAATTTGCACGGAGATCAAGGCGCAAATCACCTGATCCTGCGGATTCAGCCTGATGAAGGCGCCAGCCTTTTCTTTCAGGCCAAAGTTCCAGGCTCCCGACGCCGGCTTCAGGAAGTACACATGGATTTTGGATATTCAGGCACGTTCGCCGGCCCTCCACCTGAAGCCTACGAAAGACTTCTCCTGGACGTGATTCTCGGCGATCAGTCGCTTTTCACCCGTATTGACTTTGTGCTGAATTCCTGGAAATTCGTGACCAACATCATGAAAACCTGGGAATCACAGGAGATCAAGCCATTGCCATATGCTGCCGGCACCTGGGGCCCAACCGAGTCCGAACAACTCCTGACGCGTGACGGATTTCGCTGGCGAAAACCTAGCTGATTTTCATCAATAAATGAAATGAAATATAAAGCCTCATTCCCACCAATCTGGAAATGAGGCTTTTTTTTAAATCGATTACAATCAAATCTCTGCTAGTTTCTCTGTCGAATCGCCGAACTGACTTTGTTTGATTCCGAATTTTTCCATGATTGAAAGATATAAGCTGCACATTTTGCGATTTTCTTTGCCAAGATAATCCAAAACCCTGCCTGATTGCAGCTTACCACCTCCCCTGCCCACCAAAATGACCGGTAGCTGATTGGCTTCGTGGCCACCAGTCAGCATGCTCGAACAATACATCATAATCGTATTGTCGAGCGCCGTTCGCTCGCCTTCCTGGATCGAATCCAGGCGCGTTGCAATATATGCAACCTGCTCCACAAAGAACTGATTTACACGGAGCCAGTCCGCTCCATCCGTGTGCGAAAGCAGGTGGTGGATCATATAATCGATCCCCAGGTTTGAGAATCGCAATGAAGAGTGGTCATTATTCAGCTTCAA
>CAMCFM010000006.1 GCA_945874095.1 Candidatus Kuenenia stuttgartensis | reverse complement strand
TCATGCCTGTGGCTTCCATACGCACTTGAAGCCATATGCTGGTTGTACCGGCTAATTCTTTGGGAAGGTGATTGCTATATGTCAGTCCATCAAAGGCCAGGTTGGCTGGAGGTGGAAAATCTTTGAGTAAGATCCAATCCGTGCCGTTTTTTGAACACCATAATGAAATCGACCCTTTCCCAGAGCCAAGTTGTTGTGAATTCGCAAAATTTGCACCAGCAAGGCCTGCATTAATCCTGCCTGAAAGCATCTTTCGTTCAAGTGGAAAGCGAAATGTAAGCCGCGCAGGGATATCATTCTTTTCCACGCCCCAATAACTGTTCTGAGGAAAAAAGGGTTCGTGGAATATTTTGACATTGGTCTTTTCAATAATATATTTCTCGGCTGTGGGATCAAGAACATTAGTCAGGTTAAAAATAAAGTCATATTGCTGCGCAGTCGCAGGAATTTCTGTGAGCATGGCTCCAGTGATCATCCAGAATATGATAGACCAGATTTTTTTCATGCCTGACTTCAGATCGGTTCAGATGGGCAATGGAGGGTGTGGGCGGAGAACTTGCCGCATGGGCGACCAGGCAACGCTTATGGCTTTGCGTTGTTTTGTTCACTCTCAATATAGCTGACCAGCAGGTTAAAGACAAACGAATTGGGGTCGTCTGTGGAGGTTCGAGCGAATTGGGCCGTGCTGTAAGTGCTGTCCTTCATTGCTGTTGCGTGCATACGGAACTGGAGCCAAAGTTCTTGTGCTCCGACCATTTCTTTGGGCAGTTTACCGTTAAAATTGACTTCCTGGACGGTTTTGTTGGTCGGAATCTCGGCTTTTTTCAGTAAGACCCAATCTTTGCCATTCCTGGAGCACCAAACGGATCCAGAGCCCATGCCTTTACCGAGATTTTTGTCGTTATTGAAATTTGTAGATATCATCGGCACATAAAGTCTTGCTGATTTCAATGGCTTTTCAAGTGGAAATCGAAACGTCATGATGGCAGGGATATCGTTTTCGCGGACTCCCCAGTAACTCACAAAAGGCTTGAAACGTTCATTGAATTTGCGAAAATTCACTTTTTCTACGACATATTTCTCGGAGTCCGCCTCAAGAACCGATCTTAATGCAAATCGAAAGTCGATGGACTGTGCTTGCGAACGACTTCCCATTGTGATTAGCAGCAAAACGAGGATTGCAATCAGGCTTTTCATCTGAGTCAGGGTTCGTGGCATGTGAGTGCTTTCTGAGTGGCCCTTGGGTTGGATATGGGATTTATTGTTCTATCTTGATGAGAGCAATAAATCATAGTTCCCTGATTTGATCGTAGTTCACGTCTTATTTGGTTGAATTCCGGCGACGATAAATGAAATTCACTTTGTTGAGGTCATTCAGGTTTGCAATCAAATCCAGAGTCCCATCATTGTCGAGGTCTGTTGCAGCCAAACCTTTTGCGCTGATGCTCCAGGGGTATTCCTGAATCTTGCTCCACTCGTTATTGGGTTTAAGGCCCATAATGCTCAGGCCTTTTGTCTGAGATGCGACAGCAATTTCAAGTCTGTTGTTTTCTGAAGTGTCAAGTTGTACGAGCAAAGCAGGTCTTGGGGTTGTTAAGAGTGTGCGATTTTCGGCGAATCCGCCTTTCCCATCGTTCACGAACTGGATCAGGCGATCGCCGATTTTATCAGGGATCACCAGATCAGGATCGCCATCAAAATCGATGTCCATAAGGGAACCACTGCCAATTTCCGAATGTGAAGTCAGTGGGAAAAACTGGCCTTGGTTGAATTGTCCCGGCTTGGTTTGTAAGAATACGGTGATGCCGCTACGAAATTCCGGAGAACTTTGTACCCCAACAATAAAATCAGGGTATTTATCCTGATTTACATCACCAAGATAGAGACCGATGGTTTGACTGGATTCATGTTCTGAGGCCGTGAGTGTCACTTCCTGCTGGAACTGGCCTCCAATGAGACCAAGCCTGACCGAGATGTCATTGGTTTCATGATCCAGCACAACGATATCAGGGTGTTTATCGCGATTAAAATCAATCGTTTTGGGGTCAATGGGAGAAATCAGATTCACATTCACATTGATTCCATCCACCGTAAACTTGCCCTTGTTGAATGTGCTATGGGCAACAATTGGTTTATGGCTGAAGCTGTGAATCAGGTCAATTCTGTCGTCGTCGTTAAAATAACCACTGTTCGTATCTGTCATGATATTATCGCGGTGAATGGTTTCAAAAAACGACAATTCGCCTTTGCCATTATTCAGGAAAAATTCGATGGCACCTGTTGAGGGTAGAAATGTTGCAACATCCTGATCTCCATCGGCGTCCCAGTCTCCATGGATCACTTTGCTATAGCCTGATCGCGAGAGTGTCACGGATTGTGTTGGATAATCAGGAGCTGTTTTAAAATAATCGCGAACCGACCAGATCATAGCAGAGATCAGCAAAACGATTGCCAAACTGGAAGCAATGGCAAGTCGTTTTAAGCGATCAGGGTTTTGAGCCATGAATCGTTTCAATTCATTGGCAAATTCTTTAATTGTGGAATAACGATCGCCAGGGTCCTGGGAAATGGCTTTGATAACAATTTGTTTCAACGAGGCTGGGACCTGAATTAAATCCCGGCTGATCAAACGCGTGTCAGACGATGTCGGCAAGTGGCCG
The DNA here is from genome assembly GCA_945874095.1 of Candidatus Kuenenia stuttgartensis. Classification (GTDB taxonomy): domain Bacteria; phylum Planctomycetota; class Planctomycetia; order Isosphaerales; family Isosphaeraceae; genus QWQI01. The sequence goes on along the minus strand of CAMCFM010000006.1, from coordinate 26,632 downwards.
GTCAGATAGCTGAAAAGGACAATACCGAGGCTGTAGATGTCGGACTGAGCACTGATCTCGCCGCCATTGAGTCGTTCTGGAGCAAGAAAACCGGTGGTACCGGCGGCGTGAGCGGCTTCGGGGAATCGGGTTCGATCGAGAGCGATTCCATAATCCGAAAGGAACGCCCTTTCAGAAGGATCGACCAGGATATTACCGGGCTTGATATCGCAGTGAACCACTCCGTTGTCGTGCAGAAACTTGACACTGTCGGTGATCTGAAGGAGAACTTTGACGGCTTGTTTTGGAGGCAGTACCAAATTCTTGGATTTTCGCTGCGGAACGTATTTCAGGATCAGGAAGAGTCGGCCTTCGAATTCACATTGATCGTAGATCGGCAGGATGGAGGGATGTTCGAACCGTGCCATCAGTCGGGCTTCATGAGCCAGAGCTGACGGGATTTGATCTTCAAGAAATGAGGCTCGGAAAATTTTGACGGCGACGAGACGTTCAAGGATCAGGTCGTTGGCGAGCCAGACGATTGCGGTGGCACCTTCGCCCAGGATATGGATCAGGCGATATCGGTCGGCGATTTTGTCGCCGATTTGAAAGCCGTCCGCACGAATGGCCTGATTTTCAGGAGTCTGGCCGAACCCAATGGCTCCCATGGTTTTGGGTTGATTGGTCTGAGCCAGGTTTACTGTGGGATAATCGGGTGTTTTCTGCATCCAGCGAGCGATCAGAACCTGATCGATGTGTGCTTGGATCTGGTTGGCGAGTTCGGGGTTATTGCCCGAAAGTCGCTTTATATCGACGGTTTCACCGCGTCGGTCGGCGGCATCCCACTCAGAGATCAGGCTTGAGATATCTTGATTCTGATCGTCGCGGATGCTCATGAGGTTTCCAGCTTATCTTGGGTTATCTGACAGTTACTTCGTTCCCGAACATACTCAAGTCACTAAATCAACCAGCAAGGCTCCAAATGGCTTCTAAAGTTTCGTTCATGAGGCTTATCGCGATTGCAAATCAGGGGTTACGAGAACTAGTCACACTTAATTCGACTTAGATTGGAACTAAATTATAACGGAAATTAGAACTGCGAACAAGAGTTCGTGTAAACAATAAAAGTGATTTGCGAGTTGTCGAGTCCAAGCATCGTGTTGCTCTATAAGTTTTGATGATAAAGAGGGGGTGTTGAGATTCGAGGCGATATCTGGATTCAGCAAATCATTGAGATAAATTATCCGGGCTAGTCTTAAGTAGCACTTCTGGAGCCCAAATCGACGGGGCGTTGATTTGACGTCTCGTCCCGTTGATAAACCAAATCAGGACACTGATTTCGAACGTTCCCGAGCATTTATAAAAAAGCCAGGGAGCGTGAATCGTCACGCTCCCTGGCAGAGTTTTTCAATCGTCCGTTTCCGCTGAAGAATCAGTGGGAATGCCCGTGATGATGACTGCTATTGTGGTTATGACCACTACCTTGGTTATGGGCAGGGGCATTGCTGGTGGTGTTGGGCACGCGACGATGGGAGATCATGGCTGCAGTAGGATAGAGCCTGATTTCGGTGTTGTAGTTGCCGTAGCCATCGATTTGGAGGAACTCAGCGGCCACATTTTCTTCCGGACGAATGTGGATGGTGAGATGCGAATCGCGCTCCAGGCGGGCAAGATCCTGACGCTTCCTATTGTTGAGGAAGTTGGCCACGTTGTGCGAGCAGGAGATATTGACGCGCCGGATGTCCTGACGGTTGGCCGACAGGGCGAGGATCCGCATGACTTCGATCGCCATGCTCTCGGCTGATTTGACAACACCTTGACTCTGGCAGTTCGGGCAATCTTCGTAGATGGATCGCTTGATGCTCGGGCGAATCCGCTGGCGAGTCATTTCGATCAAGCCAAACTGGCTCATGCGAAGAATCTTGGTGCGTGCCCGGTCCCGACGGATGGCATCACGAAGGGCTCGTTCGACACCGCGGCGATGACGCTCGTCACGCATGTCAATAAAGTCGTTCACGATCACTCCGCCCAAGTCACGCAGACGAAGCTGTCTGGCGATTTCTTTGGCTGCCCTGAGGTTCATTTCGTAGGCAGTTCGCTCGGCATCGTCATCGACCCGGAAGTTACCGGAGTTGACGTCGATGGCAACCAGAGCTTCGGTTTGGTCGATCACGATCGAGCCGCCGTCAGGCAGAGGAACGTGGCGTTGGCCGATCCGGGCGATTTCGTCTTCGATACCGTACTTGTGGAACAGAGGCGTTTTATCTTCGTAGAGCTTGAGTCTGTCTACGAATTTCGGCATCACGTTCTTGAGGAATTCCTGGGCACGTTCAAATGCGGCAGGTTCGTCAATCCAGATGGTATCGATCTCGGAATTGAAGATGTCGCGGATGGTGCGGATGATCATGTCCGATTCTTGATAAATCGGAGCAGGCGACTTCGTCCGCTTGATGCGTCTGAGAATGGTTTTCCAGAGACGCAGCAGATAAGCCAGGTCGCGGGCAAGCTCGCGTTTCGAACGATCGACACCGGCGGTTCGGACGATGAAGCCTAAACCCTTGGGAGGATTGAGCTGGTTCATCAGGTCGCGAAGTTTGCGGCGTTGGCCTTCGTCGGCAATTTTACGGGAGACGCCAACACGGTTGAGCCCTGGCATGAGCACCAGATATCGTCCAGGAATGGAGATATAGGTGGAAAGGGTTGGGCCCTTGGTGCCGAGGCTTTCTTTGATCACCTGAACGAGAACTTCGTCGGATCGCTGAAAAACTTCCTGAATCGGAGGTTTGTAGAAGCCACGGCCTCCACCAAGTCCAGCCGATCGGCCACCACTGGCACCCATCCCGGATCGGGGCGATTCACGAATTTCGCCAGGCTGACGAATTCCGAGCTCGATTTCAAGGGCTGCGATTTCCTCAGCCTCTCGACGAATCTCTTCTTCGAGTTCTGGCTCAACAATATCGTTCGGGTCGATGGTGTAAGAGGACGAACCATGGCCTGAATCACCAAATTCGTCGTCCATGTCGTCGGAACTGTCTTCTCCGGGAGCAGGGCCCATGTCGTGCATCGGGCGACGTCGGAAGTTCCGACGTTGCGGCGGCTGCGATGGTCGGGGCCTTTGTTGACGAGGTGCTTGAACCTCGGAATCGGCTTCCGCTTCCTCATCACTTTCAAGGTCAGCCAGAGGGTTTCCACCAGGGCTTGATGACCAGTCGAGTTCGGCCCAGGCGCCGGTGTCGGCTTCTGGAGCGGAGGTTTCCAAATCGTTTTCGAATTCGTCGCCAGAATCGGATCCAAGGGATTCGCCAGGCTGAATTTCACGCTCGTCAGGACGACGGCGACGACGACGACGACGATTCTTATTGTCACGACCGCGAGGATTCAGGCGTGGATCCTGCTCTGTGGTGGTATCAAAACCGGTGTCGGATTCGGTATCGGTGAGCTCAGGACCGATCGATTCGAAGTCAGGGTCAGGATTGACGGATCGTTCATCCCTGCCGAATTCGCGACTTGCAGGCCCAGCTGGTTTGCTGGATCGGCGTTCGCGTTCCAGACGTGGAACGTATCTGCTGTCGACTGGACGACTTGCAGGGCGTTCAACACGACCGGGGGCGTCAGGATTTTCCGTTCCGGCAGGTTCCCAGCCGGCTTCAACGGCTGTGATGACTGGAGGACGTGGGCCACGTGATTCGCGATTTCCACCACGACCACGGATCGCGTCCCGGCCACGTGAGTTACGTGTGGAACCTGCTGATCGTGGATCAACTGGTGATGCATCAGGAGCGAATTCATCTGTGGATTCATCAAATTCAGAGGGGTCAGCAAACTCGGCAGCAGGTTCCACTGAGGGATCCGATGTGCGGCGAGCACGACCACGGGATCGATCCGGGGTTGTCCGGCGACGACCGCGACCACGATTCGCTTGATCGTCGGATTCTGATTCAGAGAGGTCTGAAGCAAATGGTTCTGCGACGGGTTCCAGAGGAGTGAAGTCTGACCATGGCTCAGAATCCACAGGTTCAGGAGACTGCCAGCTTGTCTCTGCAGGCTGACGGCGGGAATCTGAGGAGGACCTGCGTGAGCTTTCACCGGCCTCAAAGGCGGAGTCGTTGGAAATCTCAGGTGTTGGCCGTGGCTCAGACTGGTCGGAATCGTCGATCAAACCGCTTCCAAAACGGCCTGGCCGCTTGGGCTGGGAGGGGCGATTTGGAGGAGCGGGCGACATGTGGTGTGTCACGCTCGACATGGTGTCGTCTGAATCAGGGCCGGCAGTGGACCTTTGATTTTTCGACTGACCTGATTTCAAGTTGTGCCGTGAGCTTGAGGAAGGGCGGTTGTCCCAATCTTCCAGCCCTGCACCGAATGCCCGGCGGGACCGGTTTGGTGGTGTGGGAGGAGGTTGATGCTCAACGACAGGTGTGAACTCCGAGGGAGCAACGTGTACTGGAGGAGCTGGCGGTGGAACGGGTTCGGAGATATCCGCAGCGAATCTGCTTCCACGAGTTGGTGGAGCGATTTCGGCGATTTCCGGTACAACGATTGGGGCTGGTTCGAACACGGGTTCGATGTGAGCCACGGGCGTACGGCGTGGTGGAGGATCGGTATCGAGGTCGAGGTCGACATCAATAATATCGATGATTTCGGGAGGCCTGATGGGCTCGCGATCACGCATGCTGGGGCGAGTGGTTCGATCACGGCCTGGAACACCTCGGCGTGGACGTTCCCGGGGAGCTTCAGGGCGAGGTGCACGCTGGGTGGGTACTTCTGATCCTACGAAATCTTCGAAGACTTCCGGGCTAGCTGAGGCTGGGTAATCGAGGGGCATCTGGCCATATCCACTGACAGGCGGATAGGCGGAAGGTGAAGCGGGAGCGGGACGGCGGTCTTCACGTTCACGACGTCCACGATCGCTGCGTGGGGGGCGAACACCACGACCACCGGGAACAGCAGCAGGGGGGGCTGGTGCAAAGGCTTCGGGTTCGCCAGGGCGGGCGGTACGACGAGGGTCTCGGCCACGGTCTCGGCCGCCCAGTTCGACATCTTCACCGAGGTGGCGGCGATAGTAACGGGGTTCGACGTCGGAGACGTGGAGGAATCCATTTCGGCCAATGGAAAAGTCAACGAAGGCCGCTTGAATGGCTGGTTCGAGGTTTACAATTCGGCCTTTGTAAATATTACCTGTGTAGGTCTCGTGACTGGTACGTTCGACGTAAAGTTCTTCCAAAACGCCATCTTCAATGATGGCGATTCTGCACTCCTCGGATTGGAGCACATTGATGAGCATCTCTTTTTTCATTGCAGCGGAATTCCTGAGTCTTTGCTAACACCCGAATCGCAGATGACGGTGTCGAATATTTCGAGGGGTCATTCTGGGGGTGAATGGGCGATCGGTAGAAGTTGTGATGATCGTGTATCGACAGGCCATGTGCCGCATTGGCGGATCGAGCATGCGCCGGATTGGTCCGGGAGGCATGGAGATCGAACCGGAAGAGCGGTTTTATTGGGGTATGGCTAAGCCGAACGGAATGGGTCATGTGGGTAACGCCGGGTCCAGAGTCGTGGGGTTGGGCGTGACCGACGATGACGACTGCTTTTCCTCTAGAATCAGATCGTGTCGGACCAAGGTTCCGGTCGAGTACAAATCCTTCAGTCCGATGGCCGCGAGAACTTCCTCGGGGCGGGCGGTTGCGGAAGGCGTCACTTTGAGACTCATACGGACATGACCAGCTTCCGACCAATCGAGGTGATTCACCAGGGGTCTCAGGTCAATCGATGTGATGTTTCCATCTCGACATCGTTCAACACGGTGTTCGGGGGCATTGAGAAACTCCTCCATGGCGAGGCTGGCAGCCTCGCGGCGTTCCTGATTTATGTCAACGGCCAGGGTGTAAATGAGTGAACTAGCGAGAGCTGAACGGCGGGTTGTGAGCTGAATGACCGAGAGGAAGTTGAGGCCTGGCGGAGCGGCCTCATTCAGTCGTTCCAGAAGATCGTCGGTGACCATCCATTCGTCAAGTTCCATTTCCAGAACCTCACGATAGGCCTCAATACCTAACCCCAAAGCCTGAATAAAGTTCACCTTGGGCCGAGGGTTGAAACCCTGAGAGTGGGCGACCGGTATCGAGCCACGGCGGATCAATCGTTCCATGACTCTCATCAGATCCTGATGGCCGATCCAAACGAGATCCATCGTCTTGGCAAACCGTATTTGGTAACGGTATGACAAGGGAGATCCATCGTTGTTCGGATTGGCTTTTACGGTCGATTGTTCGGACATGGAATGCTGGTCTATCTGCTTTGCTCTAAAACGGAAACTGTCTGGTCTACAGGCAATGGAATCTGGTGATATGCATGGGGGTCTTCTGGTCTTTCGATCCGTCGGCTCAGGAAATTCTTTGCCTGAGGCTCTGATTCAAAGGCCACTCCACAGGAATTGATCCATCTCACATGGGACGCCAAAATTGCTGAAGATCTGGACCCAGAACGATCGTCTGGAAACACACTCATATAAATATAGTGCCAACAATCGGTTCTGCCAAGCGAAATCGACTCAGGTTATATCGCATGTGTCGAAGAATTCGGAACTTCCGGTTGGAAATCAGATTCGACGAGCCGACACAGGACAGATATCGCCAGTTCTGCGTCAGGCCCATCGGCATGAATCAGCAGTGCAGATCCACATTCTGCGGCCAGGGTGGCGAGGTCCAAAATACTTTTTCCGTTCACAGATTGATCATTGAAGCTCACACGGATTTCCGAAACGAACCGGCTTGCAGTTCTTGCGAACAGATCCGCCGGTCGAAAGTGGAGGCCATATTCGTGGTTGATCATGACCTCACGAGATGCGCTTGAAGCGTTCGTCGACATGATTTCAAGCCTTGAATTTCGTGAGAATTCCGTCTCAGTTGGGTGTGGAAAGATCATATGAAACCTACCTCAGCAGTCTGGCCCGGTTATTCTGGACAATCGCGATCGATCTGAAACAAGCGACAGGATTGAACTCGATTCAGTTCGATCCATGCTGCTGATCCATACTTCGAATCAGGTTGAGGACCTGATCAGCGGTTTTGGCTTGCCTCAGGGCTTCCACAAAAGAATCCTCTCGCAAGTATCGTGCCGCATTGTCGAGTGCACGCAGGTGAGGGCCTGGCTGATTAGGTGGAGAAATCAGCAGGAAAAAGACGTAAACCGGTTCCTCGTCAAGTGATTCGAAATCGACTCCCTTACGGGAGACAGCGACAGCAGCGACCAGTTTGTCGACTGACGGGTGACGCGTATGTGGCACGGCGACACCTCGGCCGATACCGGTGGAGCCTAGCTCCTCACGACTGAGGATGGCTTTGATTACGCTTTCGCTATCGCTTGCAGCGACTGCCCCCGCTTTTTGGAGGCCGCCTACGATTTCACGAACCACGCCCTCTTTATCGGTTGCCTGAAGATCCGCGTTGATCGCTTCAGGTACCAAGAATTCGAGCAACTTCATCAAAACCGCCTCTCTGGCCGATTCATTTTTCAGTACACTGGAATCATTCTCAGCAAATGACATGCCCACGAAGGCATTCTTGCAATGATCTCGCTTCAGTGCATCTATTAAGAACACGTTCAAAATATCCGAAATCCGAGTTTTTTACAATCAATTGGTGAATGTTGAATTCCCCTTTTCAAACATAAGTGATTATTATAGAGGGAGAACCTTCCAGGGCAGAAATTCCAGAACCAGCCAGAACCCAATTGCCAAATTCGAATACGAAATCAACATGAGCAAGACTTTAGATCCACGTCCCTATCCCACCGTCATCCTTCTGCGCGGAGAGGACAACGTGGCTGTCGCAACCCGCCCGATTCCGAAAGATTTCCGGATCGAGATTCCTGGTCGGACAGAATCGATTCAGTCGCGAGAAGTGATTTCACTGGGGCATAAAGTCGCCATCGCCCCGATCGCAAACGGTGAGCCTGTGATGAAGTATGGCCAGATCATCGGATTTGCATCGAAACCGATCGAGCCAGGGCAGTGGGTTCACGTGCATAATATTAGGGCAGATCTGTTTGATCGTGATTACGCTTTCGCCACAGACGTTCCACCGAAGCCGACAGCCATTAAGCCTCGTACCTTTCAGGGCTACCTCCGGCCTGATGGTCGGGTTGGGACCCGCAATACGATTGCCGTGATCTCGACCGTCAACTGCTCGGCCTCGACTTCCCGGATGATCGCCGACAGGATTCGTGAGTCGAATGTTCTGAAAGATTTTCCGAACGTCGACCACGTTTTTGCCATCACTCATAAAGGTGGCTGTGGGCTACCTTTCGAAGGTACAGACTTCAAAACACTTGAGCGTGTTCTGGCTGGTTTTGCGACCCATCCGAACGTGGCTGCTTATCTGATCGTAGGTCTTGGTTGTGAGGGGACTTACCCAAGTCACTTGGTCGATAGTCATGATTTGGTCGTACTCTCGGCAACACCAGCTGGAAAGCACGGCGAAAGACTCGTCGTCCGGCCTCAGATGCTGAATATTCAGGAGTCTGGCGGGATCACCAAAACGGTGGAAGCTGCCGTTGCCGGGGTTTTGAAACTTCTTCCAGAAGCCAATGCCTGGAGACGTACGGAGCAACCAGCCTCGAAAATTTGTCTTGGCTTGGAATGCGGCGGTTCCGATGGAAATTCGGGTGTCACAGCCAACCCGGCTTTGGGCATCGCAGCTGATTTATTGATCGCACAGGGTGGAACCGCGATTCTTGGCGAAACAACGGAAGTCTATGGTGCAGAGCATCTTCTGACGAGAAGGGCTGTGACGCGTGAGGTTGGCGAAAAGTTGATCGAACGGATTCGCTGGTGGGAATGGTACGCCGGTGTCTTTGGTGGAGAGATCAACAACAACCCTTCGCCTGGTAACAAAAACGGTGGCCTCTCAACGATTTACGAGAAGTCGCTTGGAGCTGTCGCCAAAGCGGGTTCGACAGCGATGGTGGATGTGGTTGGATATGCCGAGAAATGTGACAAGGCCGGCTTGATCATGATGGATACGCCTGGATTTGATCCCCCGTGTACCACGGGACTTGTGGCTGGTGGAGCGAATGTGCTGGTCTTTACAACCGGTCGCGGGAGTGTGCTTGGCCTGAGGCCAACTCCGTGCATTAAAGTCACCACCAACACGTCTTTATATAACAAAATGACCGAAGACATGGACTTCAACGCCGGTACGATCCTTGAAGGCGACTCAGTGGATTCCGTTGGACATCGCATGTTCGACCTGATTCTGGACGTCGCGAGTGGGAAGCCAACTAAGAGTGAGGCCGCTGGAATTGGCGAGGAAGAATTCTCGCCCTGGATGATCGGACCAACTCTGTAAGTCTCTGGGTAAAAGAGCGACCTTTTGACGGTCGATCTTCCATTTCCGAGAGCTGATAAGGGCAGGAATCTGATGGGATTTGGGGATTGTCGCAGGCGGTACTAAAATGACTTTCTGCGACAAATCTTCCTCCGATCACGAACATTCAATGCGACACCAGCGCCCTTCATATGGTAATTTGAGGTCTGAATCCATCCCGGTCAATTCAGGTGTCAAGCACTTGTCAGATAAGTCTTTGCAAGCCAATGACCCGTACAGCTCGGTTCAATCCGGATTGATGTCGCGCCGAATCAGCATAGCGGCCGTGATCGTAGTTTTGCAGTCGGCCTGGATTTGGTGGTTCTGGATCATCCCTCTACCTAATGTCAAGGCTTTAAACTCGGGTGATCAGGTCACGCGAGGCATGCTTTTGTTTTCGAACGTGCCTGGTTTGAATCCGGGATTTCAGTGGTCAAAAAGTGTCCTTGGAGATTCCCTTGAAGAACTCTCCAACATTTCAGGGCTTGTGGATCGCTTGCCAATTGTCGGCTATGGCACGCTGATCTTATTGGCTGCATGGGGGTTAGGCAGGTTGACACTGAGGCTCATTGGAATCTCGGCGGATGATGAATGGCTGCCGGGCGAGCTTTCCATCGCGTCCATGGCGGTTGGATTGGCTAGCTGGGGGGCCTTGACTCTGGTTTTAGGCCGGCTGGGATTGCTCTTTCAATCGTTCTGGCTGTTGCTTGTGATCTCTCTGGTGTTGGTCGCTTTCATCCTTGCCAGAATCGACTATAAGAAGTCGCAACTCATTCCAATAAAATCAGTTGTGAGATTTGTTCCTTGGCCAGCCTGGCCGTTTTTAGTGATCATGATTCTTGGGTCGATGCTCCCCACCATCGACTTTGACTGTATCGAATATCACCTTCAAGGGCCGAAAGAATACTGGGAGGCTGGGAGGATCCAGTACCTTCCTCACAATATTTATACCAACATGCCATTTGGCGTGGAGATGCTTCACACGTCTGGCATGAGCCTGGCTGGAGACTGGCGCACCGGTGCCCTGGTGGGCCAATTCCTGATCGGCCTGCATACGTTTTTGGTGGCAGGCTTTATGGTGTTGATGACTCGGCGCTGGGGGCGTCCGAAGATTGGTTGGTGGGCCGCCCTGTTTTACCTCACCACACCGTGGACATACAGGCTCGCTGCGATTCCTTATGTCGAGGGCCCTCTGTGTGCTGCGATGATTGGATCCGTCTGGGCTGTTTCGCGATGCTGGAATTTAAAGACCGACGGTTCGTGGATATTGGTCGGAGTGATGTCGGGCTGGGCGATGTCGTGCAAATATACGGCCATCTTGCCTGTGGTTGTGCCGTGCGCCGTGGTGATGGTGGTGGAAATGATCCGCTTGAAATCACTTAAGCCTTTGGCATCTGTGGTGTTGGGCGGATCGTTGATTTTTGGCCCGTGGTTGGTCAAGAACTTTTTGGATACAGGTAATCCCGTCTATCCATTGGCATGGAGCATTTTGGGCGGCCAGGACTGGGACGCTCTGATGAATGCCAAGTGGGGCGATGCGCATGGGCGCAAACCTATAGAGATCAGGCTCTTCTGGGCGAATCTGGTGGAGATGTTTGGCCGCAGCGATTGGCAGTCGCCCGTTTTTCTGGCATTTGCCCCGCTGGCGGTGCTTGCGGACAGGCGTTCTCGGAAGCGACTCGGGCTGATCGCATTACTGGCCGCCTGGGTTTACGTTTCCTGGTGGCTTTTTACGCACCGACTTGACCGATTCTGGCTCCCGATCCAGCCCCTTCTGGCCATCCTTGCTGGTGCTGGCATCGCAAGTCTTGATTTCAATCAGGGGATGGTAGTCTGGCGAACCATGTTTGTGATTGCGGCCCTATTCGGGAATGGGATCTATGCTTTGACAACCATGTCAGGCCTGAATGAATGGACGCATCCACTGGATAAGCTCTGGAAGTCCGTTCCAAAGCTACTCAATCCGACTAGTGTACTAGTCGATCAATCGCTTTCACCTACAGATAAAGTCTTACTGGTGGGTCAGGCATCGGTGTTTTACTGGGAGCATCCGATCCTCTACAACACAGTCTTTAATCAAGAACGCATCGAACAGATTGCCAAGGGGCAGACATCCGCCCAGATTCATGGAAGATTCCAAGAGATGGGGATCACGCATGTGCTGGTGGATTGGAGCGAGATTCGTCGATATCGTCAGCCGGGGAACTATGGTTTCACCGATTTTGTGACTCAGGAATTCTTCGACGGGCTGGTTCGAGACGGCGTTTTGGTCGTGGCGCGTCCCAACACCACTCAAAAAGTGTTTTACCAGGTCAGGCCCTAACTCATGGCATCGATACTGTTTGCAACCATTGGATCGCTTGGCGACCTGCATCCTCTGATGGCGATTGGCCGGGAGTTGCAAAAACTCGGCCATCAGGTGACCATCGCGACAAGCGATCAGCACGGGCCACGCATCATCGAGAATGGCTTGAACTTTGCGGAAATTCCTCCGAAGTTTCCGGATGAGCAAAACTACAACCGGCTGATGGAACGCTGGATGGATCCCAAACATGGAAGCGACCGGGTGGTACGCGAATTCGTGATCCCGGCACTTCCGGGGACTCATGAAGCGCTCCAACCACTGGTGGCTGCAGCGGATCTGGTGATCACACATCCTTTCACCGTTTCTGCCGCTTATTGGGCAGAGTCGATGGACAAGCCGTGGATGGCGATACCGTTTGCCCCACTGATGTTTATAAGCGAAGCCGAACCGCCTGTTGTGGGTAATTTCCTGCATCCGGAACGGCTTCAGTGGTTTGGCGGGCCATACCCTTTACGCTGGCTTTTGAGGCTCGCAAAATGGGCAAATGGCCTTGGATGGAAAGAGTTTACAAAGATTCGTTCGAAAATGGGGCTACCGAAATTGCAGGGGCATCCGTTTCTGGACTATTACATGAAAAATTCCTCCATGGTGGTTGCCCCATTCTCACGGGTACTTGGTCAACCACAACCCGACTGGCCGGCTCAGACCTGCCAAACCGGTTTTGCGTTTTACGATAGAAACGATACGGAACTGCACGGCGATCAGCCCGACCATATCGAAGAGTTCATGGCAGCGGGAACGGCTCCGATCGTCTTCAGCCTCGGGAGTACGGGAGTCTACACAGCTGGAGATTTTTACATTCAGGCGTGGGAGTCTGCAAAACGATTAGGCCAGAGGGCATTGCTGCTTGTTGGGCCTGATAAAAATGTTTCGATCCCGCAAAACGCTGGCCCTGATTGCCTGATTGTGCCTTATGCTCCGCATGTTCTGGTCTTTCCCAAGTCAGCCGTTGTGGTGCATCACGGTGGAGTGAATACGACAGGTCAGGCTTTCAGGGCAGGGCGGCCTCAACTAGTTGTCCCTCTGGCTCATGACCAGTTTGATAACGCTGTCAGGGTGGAACGAGCGGGTTGTGGGCTGAGTCTGCCAAAATCGAAGTTTACGGCTGATCGGGCAGTCCCTTTGCTAAAAGCTGTGCTGAGCGACTCTTCGATCCAATCTAAAGCGAAATCCGCTGCTGAGACCGTCGCGTCCGAGCCAGGGGCAGCAGGTGCCGCACAAGCCATCGACCAGTTTTATCGGCGGTATCAGGATTCAGAAAAGTCGAGAGCAAGATGAATCTAACCGGTGTCAGACCTGTCAGTTATGTGACCGGCGGAGGTGGCTTTTTAGGAGGCCATCTGGTCCGATCACTTCTGGAAGAAGGTTGCCGAATTGTGGTGATCGAAAAGCCTGGCTTTAATTCATCAAACATGCACCAGTCCATAGAGTTGCGCCTGGCAGACATCCGCGACTCAGGGGCAGTCGAAGCGGCATTGGCTGATTGTGCTGGCGCTGAGGTTTATCATCTCGCGGCCAACCCACATCTCTGGGCCGTTGACCCTGCCGAATTTGATGCCGTGAATTATCGAGGCGCTGTTCATGTGATTGAATCGGCCCTGAAACATGGGGCATCAAAAGTGCTGCATTGTTCTACAGAGTCAATTCTTACAAAGAAAAACTGGCCGATTGGAACGGTCATTGACGAGCAGGTTGAGATCGAGGAATCGGATGCCGTAGGGCCATACTGTTTATCGAAATTGCGGGCCGAAAATTTCGCGATGGAGAAGGGCCGCAGCGGACGACCGGTGGTTGTCGCAAATCCGACGATGCCGGTGGGGCCAAACGATCCTGGCCCGAGTCCGCCGACTTGCCTGATCCGCGATTTTATCGAAGGGCGGATGCCAGGCTATATGGATTGTGCCCTGAATCTGGTGGATGCCCGTGACGTGGCCACAGGTTTGATCAAGGTGATGCGAAACGGAGTTCCCGGTCGGCGTCACCTTCTCAGCGGAGAGAATTTGATGCTACTGGAACTGCTGGTCATATTATCGCGATTGTCTGGCCGGCCCGTGCCCCGGCTAAAGATCCCATACCCTGTTGGTCTTTCATATGCATATGCCAGTGAGTGGTTTGCACGTCATTTGACAGGGAAAAGGCCACAGGCGACAGTCACAGGGCTGAAATTGGCACGACGGGTGATGCACTTTGATGCCACGCCAACGCGACGATTGTTGGGATGGAAACCACGGCCGATTGAGGAATCATTGCGAGACTCGTTGACATGGTTGAATTTATGACCTAGACTTGGGTTGCGAAGGTCTGGTTAAGTTCGATTTGTCAGAGATGTGTCGGAACCATCGGCCTTGAACTGTGAACGAATCTGATCATCAGGCGAGCTTTTGTCTGAGTTCGAGAGAATAATGGGGAGGACGTAAATGAGTGGTCGGCTAGTGGCACTTGACGGCACCCCCGATATCACGCTCGATACGGTTTTGATTGTTGTTGGACGTCACCCTTCTTGTGATGTAAGTCTGGATTCAGTAAGAATCTCTAGAGTTCATTGCTGTTTGTTTAAAGACGGTGAAAACCTGTATGTGCGCGACTTGAACTCGACGAATGGAGTTCGGGTGAATGGTCAGGTTGTGACATTGGGTCTGATTGGCGATCAGGAGATCCTCTCGATTGCGCATTTGAGATTTCGTCGGGATTCTCAGGCGTCCCAAGTTTTGATCAGGACCATCACGAGTCATCAAAATGATTCGTTCATGGAATTGGACAATGGTTTGGATAGCGAAATCAAGCCCGATTTGAAGCACAATCAGCCTGATCCACGGTTGTTTTCCAGTGGGATGGAAAAAGCGATCAGAGATGCCATAGCGCCCGTGGCTGGCCTGGACCGGTATCAAGTTGAAGTGAATATCAAGTGGCAGAATCCCGAAGAAGATCACGAACGACAATCCGCTAAAGCGGCAATCTGAGTCCAATTCATGAACCTCTGCCTCGAGTTCCTTGACGATCCAGAGCAGCCTCCCATAGAGCTGAAGCGGTCTGTTTTATTGATCGGGAGGCATCCGGAATGCGATGTCCGGATCAAGCTGACTTCGATATCGCGCCGCCACTGCTGCCTTGCGCAAGTGGATGACACGATGATCGTTCGCGATCTGGGGAGTCGTCATGGAGTCTGGGTGAATGGTCGGCGAGTGGAGGAGAAAGTCCTAAAGGCAGGGGATCAACTGGCGATCGGCCCAAAGATATTCAAAGTCAGAGCCTTTGAATATGACCATGACCCGATTCCGGCCAATGGCTCTCCTCAGGATGTCTCAGATTCAGATTCCGACCTCGAATTCGAAGAGATTATGGTGGATGATCAACAGGCAGTTCAACTTCCGTTACAATCCTCCGGTCCAGCGCAAGTTCCATTTGTACAAGGATTTATTCAGGATACCAGTTCAAATCCTGAGCGTAGAATTGACGAATTCTGGCAAAATTGTGCGCCAGCGAGATTAGAGGATCCAGCACATCAAGAAGAAGTCGAGCCGGATGACTCTTGTGGCGAATCTGAGATCAGGCCTGGGCTTGGTTTGAAGCTTTGATGGGTTGATCCGCACGGTTGGTAGGTGCTTGATTGTTTGACATTTAAAGCCTTTGGTGGGTGTTTCGTAAAGGATTGAGGCTGTTGCAGTCTCAACGAGATATTCGGTTCGTGCCAATTCCACGGATTCCATTCATGAGAGACTGGAAATAATCGTTAGACTTCCCATGAAATTGTCTTGTATAATGACAATTAGATGATGTCATGAGTCTCCCGCCGATTGTCGGCAGGCGAATCTTTCGAGAAGCATGGCTGCTTGACGGTCGATGAAGTCTATAGGTCATTGAGAGGTAAGAGGTCATGTTGAATAAATCAAAATGGATTCGACCAGCTTTGGTCGTCGGTTTGTTGTCTTTGACAGCAGGCTCCACGCAAGCCCAATACGGCGGCTTTGGCGGTTGGGGCGGCTGGGGCGGTGGTGCCAGCACTCCGATGCAAGGCGCTGGGATTGGTATGGGTGCCATGGCCATGGGTGCAGGTCAGTATAACGTGGATTCTTCGATGGCCAGGTCGATGAATGTTGACACCAACCTGCGTCTGACTCAGGCCATGTGGCAATCCCAGCATTATATGAACTGGACAAACATGATGCACCGCGAGCGTAAGGCTCGCGCGACCAACGAATCATTGGAAGGCATCAAAAAGCGTCTCCATGAGACCCCTAATGTGGGTGATATCCGTAACGGCGATGCCCTGAACGCGGTTCTGGAAGATGTTTCCGACCCGAAGAAAGTGCATCCGTCGCAATTGCGTTTGTCGAACATTCCACTGGAACCAGGTCAGGCCAAAGCCTTGCCCCTGTTCTATGCCAGCCAGGCTGTTGCGTTCACGATCAGCGACTTGATCGGTGAAGAGGATTGGCCTCTCATGCTCAGAGCCAACGTTTATAAGCCATATCGCAATAATCTCGCCAAAGCGATGAAGGCTTGCGAAGTGGCTGGAACGGAAGGCGAACTCACGCCTGACCTGATCAATGATGTGACCAAGGCTGTCGCCGCGATTGATCAGGCTTTTCAGGATAACGCCAAATATGGCGATCCAGGTCTGGCCGATGCCAAGGCTCAGATTTCATCGCTCAAAAAGCTGACCAAGATGCTTTCGACGCCGAACTTCGAAGAAATTCTGGCCACGATCGAGAAAGCTAAGGCGAACAAAGTTCAGCCGACCGTCACCGACCTGATCGGTTTTATGAAGCACTTCAACCTACGGTTTGGTGAAGCCAAGACCGAGAAGCAAGCTCAGGCCATGATGGATCTCTTCCCCAAGATGGATAAGATCCGCGACGAAGTTTTGGCCCAAACTCGCGAAGCCACTCCTCAGGAAATGGCGATCTCGAACAAGAGCCTGACCGAAGTTCTCGACAAGCTTCAAACCGACGACAAAACTCCAGCAGCTCCAAAACAGGCCCCAGAACCTAAGTGATCTTGGTTCTTTGACCTGACCTGCACGAAGTCTAATCATAAAGGGCGACTCCTTCGCGGATGTCGCCCTTTATTTTTTTGGCTCATACCGGATTCCGGGGTGGTCTTTGCCTAGCAAACTAACCCGCCGCGCCAGCAAGGGCCGCACAAGTGAATAACCACTCCAGCACAAACACTTACAAATTAGAGAGTTGCTCCAACAGCACGACTTTGGGGACGCTCGGCCCTTGCTCGCGCTGCGGGTTAGTTTGGGCTGCCAAGCCAGATCAACGAATACCCATTCTTGCTGGGCAAGATACATACGACCACTCTCAATGCCATCACCTCGGAATCCGGCATGTGCCTTTTCGAATTAATCCACCTTCGCCGATCGTGGCCTTTGCAATCGCTCCCGAACCAGTTCAGGCAGATATTTTACAGGTACACTGCCTTGTTCAAGAACGGCTTCGTGGTACCTGCCCAAGTCGAATTTGTCGCCAAGTTCGCGCTGGATGGACTGGCGGGTTCGATAAAACGCTGTTCTACCGACAAAATACGTGGAGAGCTGTGCGCTCGACTGCTTCGAGCGAATGATCTTGCCCACAGCTTCACCTTCCGTCTGAAAAGCGCGGTCCATCAAAAGCTGCCTGGCCTGTTCATCGGTCATCTCCCCACAGTGCATTTTGTGGTCGAGAATCGCGTTGCAGACCGCCCTCAGATAAAACTTCAACTGATTCAGTCGCAAGGCCAGATCGCCTTGACCGAAGCCTTGGTCAAGCATCGTTTGTTCCGTATAAACCGCCCATCCTTCATTATAAGTGCCTGAACCGAGAACCCGGCGGATCAGCGAAGGGACTCGGTTGGCATATTCCAGCTGCACGTAATGGCCTGGATAGGCTTCGTGGATGGTCAGAATCTGGAGCATGGCCGAGTTGTATTCGCCCAGAAAACTCTCCACGCGTTGAGCCGACCAATCGTCTGGTGGAGGACTGATCGCATATTCACTTCGAGCCGTGATGTCCAGCGGTGGAGCTGGATTTAAATACGCCACGGAATTGCCACGCATGAATTCAGGCATTTCAATAATCGCACAACGGTCTGGCGATGGTAGACGCATGATATCTTTTTCGCGGATGAACTTTGTGATATCCGCAACCGTGGCCCGGGCATCTTTGACAAGTGTATCGGGCTGGCCGTGATTTTTGGCGGTGGCGGCCAGAGCCTTTGCTACAAGCAGTCTGCGACCCGCGGCATCATCTGGAGGAATCACAACTCCCGGATAAGCCTGGGCCCACATCTGGCGAGCGATCACCACCATTTCACGGTCCACCCGGTCGGCTTCACGCTCAGCTTCCGCAAGGATTTCATCCGCAGTCAGGCCAGCATCGAGTTCGTAGTCGAGTTTTTTCTCGAACAAGGCTCGGCCAATCCGCCAGTTCTCTCCTGACCTTGGCAGAACTTCGGTTTTCAGAAATTCCAGATGTTTTGCAAGAGCTTCGAGAATTGGCTTGGATTTGGCTGTGAGCTCGGCATCATTTGCAGGCAGGCCTGTGATCAGATAAATCTCTTTGGAATAAAAGTCGATTGCACCCTGAGTTTGCAGGATGGCCGTCTGAGTCTTGGCTTTGGGCGGGTTTTTAATGGTTTTTCGAGCGATATCGACAACGGACGGAATCAATTCCATGCGTTTCATGGCGTTTTTCAGATTCGTCGCTTTAGGCAGAGTCGATTGCACCAGTGGCAGATAAACCGACTCTGTGAGGTATTCGCCCCAGACCCGTGGATCTTCCTCGAAGGTTTTGAAATTCTCAGAGAGCCATATTCTCGATTCCAGATATCTCGAGAGGATCTCATAATCCACTTGCGAAGCGCGTTTCAAGGACTTGTAATTTACGGCTTGAGGCAAATCCGCCAAGTTTTTTTTATCTCGATTCAGACGCATCAGCCGCGCATCAGGCGACAGATCTTCAAGACGGTCGTCAAACCTATGATCGCCCAGTCTTGTGGCGGTCATGGGTTCATCCATCATGACCTGTTCGATATAAGCTTTGAACCAGGTTTCAAGTTTGATTTCTTCTGTCTGCTGGCCCATGGCAGTGGTTGCCGAGATGGCGAGCATACAGGCCGTTAAAACAGTTTTGCCGAACGTACGAGTCATTGGGATCGATCCTTTATTTCAAGACGATAGGTTGCTGGCGTCGTGCTGCGTATCGTATCGAATCCGATCCGTTTTAAGATAGACTGGTGGGGTATTTTTCAGAGTTTTCAGACTTTTTTCAGAAAAATTAAAAAATGCATTGAAATGTGTGCATTAGTAGATCACAATGATTCTAATGGATAAGTAGGCTCGGTTAGCACAAAACCAGTTGGGGATGTAAGATGGACGACAATGTCTCGGATTCACTAGAGCCTTGGCAAAATCGTATGACTGGTCTTGAGTCCGAAGAGATGTCGGTCGCAACCGAACGATTGGCGACAAATCCGCCTCACGGCTTGATTGAAACCACCTTCAGCCCGTTCCATTGTTTATACAGTGACGCCTTGCATTTCCATACAGAATCAAGACTTCGGATGAGTGTGTCGGAGTCCGAGGCCAGTCGGTTGGCCCGTGCCTCGCTCACACTTTATCTGGACAGTGCCAGCGCGTTGGTCCATCAGGCGGCCGTGGAACTTGGTCGTCCGGAGCTTTGGCCACTGGTTGCGGATCCAAGCCGACCGATGCCACTGGCAGAAGTCTGGCGGCTCCTTCCAGCCATCATTGGGGAAGGGCCAGCCGGGACATTTCGACCTGAGCAAGCCCCCTGGCCTCAGTTCACCGAACTTCTGTCGATGCGCATGTCGTGGATTTATCCAGGCCCTGCAAGCGAGCGTAAAGCTTATTACAAGCAGTCCAATCTTGATGGTTCGTTCGAAGTCTTGGCTCCTCATGAATCAAGAGGGCTTGGCGGTCCGGCTCCAGAATCGCTGGTCTGGCCCAGAACGGGTCTCCCACGCGAGCCTTACGCACTTCGTCCGCATCACCTCGATACAGCACGCAAAGTACTGGATTCCGCGATTGAAGCACTTGACCGTCGCCTGTTTGGTGCCCTGACCCGCGAAAATCGGCACCGACGCGAGCCTGTACGCCGGGTCGTGAACACTTGATTTGAGTGTAACGCCTTACCTGTGTTGGGCTTAGTGATATAAAACCTACGCTTGTCAACCGCATTTGTAAATGTGGCAATGAATCGGTTTTATTGTTATAATCCTTATGATTCTATGCCAGTTGGAACTGTTCCTTTGCAACGGACTGCCTTGAACATGCCTTTATCCATTCTCATGACAACGTCGTTTCCCATCCCTGGCGAATACGACGGGACCGCGATGCTGCCGATTAAAATTGTTCGAGAACTTAAAAAGAACGGTGTGAATGTCGTTCTGGCTCACTTGAAGGCGAAGCCGGTGGGTGGATTTCGTGTCGAACGAGCGGAATTTGAGGGCATTCCAAGCTACACATTGCCACCCTCACGCTGGGTGGGCGGATTGAAACAGATCCACAAACTTCATCAATTTGACCTGGTTCACGCCCAGCACTATGGCGGGGCCACGCGTTGTCTGCCTGCTTGCCTGCTAAACGACTGGCCACTGGTTTATGAAATCCATTCGCTGCTGGGCGATGAAGTCGAACGTGACAAGCTGGGCAGGGGCCTGAAATTTCGAGCCACCCGATTTATGGAACAAGCCGCCTGCAATCATTCTGCTGAAGTGATTGTGCTGGGCGAACCTGTGGGTGAGGTTTGCCGGACAGAAAAATCAGTTCCTGCGGATCGGATCCATACGATTTATCCGGGAATTGATCTCGGCGAATATGAACACGAGGTTCAGCCGTTTGAAATTCCAGGCATCGGGCCGAATCACAAAGTGGTCATGTATATCGGGTCCATCGTGCATCCCAATCAGGGCGTTCCTCTGCTGATCGATGCCTTGCCCGCTATTTTTGCAGCCGATCCCGATGCCCGATGTGTGCTTGTCGGTGGGCCAGCTTCCGCTGGTATCGAATATCAAACTCGGATTGCACCTTACGGAGACCGATTGATAACCATTACGGGAACAACTCCCGATCAGGTGGTTGCCCTTTCTCGACGTGCTGATGTACTGGTCCATCCCCGACTTGCGTGCCGCGAGAATTACTCCGTTCAGTCCAAGATTGCAGTCTATCTCGCCGCTGGTCGCCCCATTATTGCAACCAATTTCGGTGACTATAAAATGCTGATCGGTGAAAAACAGGCGGGGCTGCTGGTGGATGTTTCTCCAGAAGCGATTGCAACCGGAGTGATCGACCTCCTCCAAAATCCTTCCAAAGCCGCTGCACTAGCTGCCAATACCAGAGCGGTTGCAGAAGAATACTTTGCCATGAGCCGGAATATTCAGAGGTATCTGGATGTCTATCAGTCTGCAATTCAGCGTGGGAATCGCTGACGGTTTCCAAATCTCCATATCAACATCGGAATTTCAGCCATTTTTGAAAAAAGGTTTCTGAGAAGATGAGTACGAAGCATTTAAATCTGTATTTTCTGAGGCATGGCCAGACAGCACTTTCACGAGACAATATGTTTTGTGGGTCTGGAACTGATGTGCCTTTGACAGATATTGGTCATGAAATGGCAAAACAATTTGCCGAAATGTATCAGCATGTGAAGTGGGAGGCGATTTATTGCAGCCCACAAACTCGGGCAGCCCAGACAGCCAGTTATATTTCCAAAGCCGTTCATCAGGAACCGATTATTCGCGAAGCCCTTCGAGAGATTGCATATGGAGAATGGGAAGGGCAGACGGTTGAGGAAGTCGACAAGAAATATCACGATGATTACGTGCGCTGGACGGCCGATCCAGCTTGGAATCGGCCAAGTGGAGGCGGTGAACTGGCTGTTGAGATCAGTGATCGTGTGATGAGTCTGATCCAGGAAATTCGATCCGCTTATGATACCGGCAATATTTTGATTGTGGCCCATAAAGCCACAATTCGGGTTGCATTATGTCAATTGCTGGGGATTGACGTAGGCCGATTCCGTTTTCGACTGGCTTGTTCAGTGGCAGGTGTTTCGGTGGTTGAATTTGGAGATCACGGGCCTTATCTGAAAACACTCTCAGAGCGATCGCATTTGAGCGAAGAATTGAGAACTTTGCCAGGAACATGATTTGAATGGAAAAATAAAAAAGGGGAAATTCAAAATATTGAATTTCCCCGACTGGTGTTTGAGTTCAAATTCAGAAGCGATGTCAGTCGATCTTGAATGCGAATGAATTCTCGCCAGTTGGTTTGACTGTGGCTTGTAGCGTTGTGGTCTCCAAGACCGAGAACTTATTTGCGGACTTCGATTTAGTTAAGGCCGATGTCGCCTGAACTGAGCTGTGTGGAGCTTTCTCTTCATCGTCAACCGTCACCAGTTCGCCGGTTTTTTGTGAGATCTTATCCGTAGACAATAGCACAGTCACCTTGTATTCACCGGCAGGAGCACCATCTTTGGCAAGATAAGTGCTTAAATCGAATTTGCCATCCTTGTCAGTCGTTGTGGTAGGTTTGGCAATTTCAATACCTTTTTTGCCTGCTGGTAATTGAATGGTTTTGGGGTCGACTGGGTGGAATATCACCGTAGCATTTGCAACGGGTGTTCCAGCCTTTGTCACCACTCCACCCGACGGATACACAAGATGACGGAATTCATCAGGGCCACCACAACCAGTGACTAATACTGGTAAAATGGCGGAGATCAGAATGGTTAGTGACTGTGACAGCGCTTTCGCAAATTGTTGTTTCATGGGATGCTCCTCAGGCTTTTTTGATCAATAGGAGTCTGAGGAGACGACTTCGCCGTTGCTTCTGGAAATAAGCTGGGCAAAGATCTTTATTGAAGTGGTCGTCTTGATGAATCGCACTGATCCATCGCCGAAAACGTGATTTGATCCACCGGGGTGGAATGCATATGTTTCATTGTTGTTATTGCAACTCGTGTGGCATGGGCCTGGCGAGGCAGAGCCATCAAGAGTAAAACCGTGCGTGGTATAACCAGTCGCATAATCGGCCCATCCGCCGGCGATGCCTTCGCTGAATTTCTGGGTCGGTGCCATTCGACCATTCGCCAGATAGTAATAAGGTCTGGCAGCATTCTCGCTACACATCATGGTGTTTGACAAGCCGTCCGTCACTTGGGCGATCGGTGTTTTGAAGTCAATTGAACTGCTATGCGTGTTAAACAGCATCGAGAGATAATCGCCTGGCGGGACGTATCCAGAGGTGATTAATCCATCTTCAATTCCATTGTTCACAGCGTAATCGCTGATGGCAAACTTCACATTCGTATAAGTTTGCCTGGTCCAGGAATCGGTTGTGCTGTAGGTGTGGAATTTGTCAGCACTTGGTGAGGATGGGCACATCAGGGTGTTGATCTGAGTCGCAATCACTGTGGAGTTGATCGGATCGCGCACGTCCAACTTCATGTTGTAAGCATTAAACAGGGGGGACTGTTCCATATAAGGCAGCAAGAAAACGAACATGTACATGGAGACCCGGCTCCGTCCCCTTGCAAGGGCAGCTCCGTTAGCATCTACATTGATCCCCATGGATGGCTGGTTGCCGGTAGACTTGATAGCTGATGGGGGGAAGAAGTTGTTCGTGCTCTCAAAATTGTGCAGAGATAAGCCAATCTGCTTCAAGTTGTTGACACATTGGGCGCGTCGGGCTGCTTCACGAGCGGATTGAACTGCTGGAAGGAGCAGCGAAATCAGTACGGCAATGATCGCAATCACGACCAGTAATTCAATGAGTGTAAAGGCTTTTCGATTTAATGGTCGCAAAGGATTCTGTGTCATGTGTGGGCTCGAACTCGTTTGAATGGAATGCGCTGACAATTCTCAAATTGGAGAAATCCAATCCGTCAGACAATATACTTCAAGAAGATCGTATGAATAAGATCAAGCGATCATTGAACCACATTGGCCAAGAATGTTATATGATAAATGTGCGTTTTAATTTTTAACAATACGTGAAGATATCGTGAAGTTTCGTTGGATTCGAATTGGAAAACCTTGCCAGACCATAATATTTTCTTGTAGAGAAGATGAACTGGCAGGTTCTTTAAAATCAATCTTCAGATTTCCCGTCATCAGACATTTTTACAATCTTCGGATCAAATCGGGCCACGATTGAAACCAAATCCGCCTGCTCCGCCATGACCAGTTCGATATCCTTGTAAACACCAGGCACTTCATCGGCACCTGCGGAAAGAATGGTGACACCGCGTGCTGCCAGTTCACGTCTTTCAGCATTGAAATTGAATTTTTGTTTGGCCTGTGTCCGGCTCATCAGCCTGCCTGCTCCGTGGGAAGCCGATTTCAGGCTGGCTTGATTACCTTTGCCACGCACCACATATGCAGGTGTTCCCATCGAGCCGGGAATCACTCCAAGAACGCCTTCTCCAGCAGGAGTGGCTCCCTTGCGGTGAACATACAACTCACGGCCATCGTGAATTTCTTTCCAGGCGAAATTGTGGTGGTTTTCGACTCCCGCTATGATCCTGGCGCCGAGTGTTTTGACGACGTTTTTATGGATCACATCATGATTTGCAGCGGCATAATCGCCCATCAGGTTCATGGCGGCCCAATATTCCTGACCAGCTTCACTGCCCATATCAAGCCAGGCCAGGTCTCCGACAAATTCAAACTGCTTAGGGATAGTCTGGCGGGCAAGTCGAGAATAGTTGTTGCAGACGGCCGCACCGGTACCCCTTGAGCCACTGTGCGACATCAGTGCAACGTATTCTCCAGGCTCCAGGCCAAGTTCATTGGCTGGATCACTGATTGTCAGAGTTCCAAATTCAACGAAGTGGTTGCCGCTACCGGACGTTCCAAGTTGCGACCAGGCCTTGTCACGATTCTCCCGAGTCGTTCGGCAAAT
This sequence comes from Candidatus Kuenenia stuttgartensis, assembly GCA_945874095.1. GTDB lineage: Bacteria > Planctomycetota > Planctomycetia > Isosphaerales > Isosphaeraceae > QWQI01. The sequence goes on along the minus strand of CAMCFM010000006.1, from coordinate 2,019 downwards.
GGTCCAGTCCTGATCCATCACAGCATGTTCCATACGTTTTGCATGACGCCCGCCGACACCAAAAACCGTGCCTCTGATCACCGCATTTTTGAAATCTTCGATCCGTCGATCGAGTAAATTCACAGGCCAGTCGATCACGCTCAGCTTCATTCGGCACGCAATATCGACACCGACCGCATAAGGTACCAGTGCGTTTTCAAGCGCCAGCACACCGCCGATTGGCAGACCGTAACCGACGTGTGCGTCGGGCATCAGTGCTGCTCCACGTGCCATCGGTAGCTGGCAGGCGTTTTTCATTTGTTTGTGGCAGGATTCGTCGATCATGCTGCCCCAGGTCTGGTAATCAATCGACACGAGATTCATATCACGGCCGGAAGTGTCCAGAGGCTTTGCCAGAAGGCATTGGGCGAGCCCTGACCAAACGGGATCGTCGGCGAAATTGGCGGGGTTTTCAATGCAGGCCTTTACACCAAGTTTAATGGTATCGCCATGAAGGCCATGATTGCGAATCGCTGAAAGAACTTGAACGTGAGCATCCTGAACATATAAAGCCGGTACACCGGCTGCTGCGAGTTGTCTGGTGTTCATTCGTCTGCCTCCCTGAATATTTGAGAATTATGCGTGATTCAAGCCAATTGTAACGACCCACTTGAATTCAGGGGAGATTATTTTGCAAAAGTGCGTTCAGAGAATTGCAAAGGGGCCTGATTTAACCCGATATGTGGAAAAATCCAAGACCAAGAATGATATAGACGCCCACCATCATGGTACCCTCAAGCCAATGCGATTCCCCATCGTAGGTGAAAGTGCGGGTCACGCAAGCGGCGACAACAACCCCGGCCACTTCGTAAATCGAAAAGTTTAAATTCAAGGGAACTTGCATGATGTAGCTGTAAAAAACCAGCAGGGGAGAGACCAGTAGTGCGATTTGCGTGGTGGATCCCATGGTGGATTCAATCGCAAGATCCATTTTGCCACTTCTTGCAAAGAGGATGGCGTTCCAGTATTCACCAATATTTCCGCCCAGGGCCAGCAGGATCACGCCTGTAAAGATCTCTGAGAATCCAAATTGGGATGACATTGGAATGAGTGAATCTGTCAGCACTTCGCTGATGAATCCGAGCGTGACGGAATAAATCGCAAGTCGAAAAAGGCAGTTTTTAACCGATGGATCTTCGTGGTCAGAAGAGTCTTTGGACGAGGTGGGAGTCATGACTGTTACCATGATCGTCGGTTCACATGATTCGGAATTCTCTTGAGTTTCAGAAGTATTGGGCATTTTGCCATGCTTCTTTGTGCAGGTCAAATGGCTATGCGTGATGAAGGTAAAGATCAGCCCAAAAATGTAAAGCGCGATCAGGACAAATGAAATTTGAAGCGAGAGCTGTTCGACTTCGTAGTCGCTTGAGATATGAAAAACAGCAGGTATCAGCAAGCCACAACAAGCCAGAATGACCATCGAGGAATGGACTCTTGAAATGCGTTTGTTGAATGAGATGATGTCGGCTTTGAGTCCACCAGCGATAATCGCACTTCCCAAACCTAATAAAAGGTTGCCAATGATCGCCCCTGAGATAGAGGCTTTTACAACTCCTGTCATTCCTTTATTTAATGCTGAGATGGAGATCAGCATTTCAGGCAGATTTCCCATGAATGCCAATGCCAGGCCGCCGACCTTTTCACCCATTTTTTCAGATAAATCTTCAGCCGCCGTTTTCAGGCGGTCGGCAACAATAAACACTCCAACCAGAGCAACCATGAATTCCACACTAGGGCCAATTTCATATTGGCTCAACGACATTGTGAAAGAAATTACCAGCCATCTCAATATTTGCAGCACTTGCATTTCTGATCCAGTTCGCCCTGAGAATGAGATTGTCCCGCCATTAGTTGAAAGTTAGGCGGCAGACTGATTTACTCTATCCCACTTTCACCTCCTCGGCAATAGGCAGATTTTGCTCGTTAGGTTGTAAATTCGCCTTCAGCATCCAGAGATCTTTGTAACCCATCACCTTTCGG
>CAMCFM010000005.1 GCA_945874095.1 Candidatus Kuenenia stuttgartensis | reverse complement strand
TCCCTCGACACCGTTTCAGGCGACAACCCTCTACGAGATCAAGCCTTCCGGCTTCTGGCCGGTGGTCTTGAGGATGCATTCGATATTCGTAAAGAATCGCCCCATCTGGTGGACAGATACGATACCGCCCCGCTGGTCAGGCCAGATTCGATCAATAAAAAGTGGAATAACCACAAGAACTACGCCGACAACGCCAAAAGCCTCGGCAAGCTCCTTCTGCTGGCCCGTCGCCTTTGTGAGCGTGGGGCAGGGTTTGTGACAGTCACCACAAACTTCGTCTGGGACATGCACGCCGATATCAATAACGCCACCATGACCGAAGGCATGTCGTATATGGGCGGCCCCTTGGACTATGCCCTGTCAGCACTTGTGGAAGATCTGGAGGCTCGAGGCCTGTCCGATAAAATCCTCGTGGTCGCCTGTGGAGAGATGGGCCGAACGCCCAGAATCAACGCCAATGGTGGCCGCGACCACTGGGGCGGCTTGGCCCCCCTATTCCTTTATGGCGGAGGACTTAAGCCCGGCCAGGTGATCGGCCGATCCGCCAAAGACGCCAGTTCGCCGGCCGATACACCTGTTGGTATCAAGGAGTTGATTGCGACGATTCTCGACCGAACCGTGGACGTCGGCCAAGTCCGTCTGATCCAGAATCTGCAAAGCGAATTCAGCCAGATCATGACCTCGTGGAAACCGATTCCAGGGCTGGTTTGAGGTACCTTTGCCATCTAAACCGCGATCGCGCTCAGAAGCGGATTTCTGTAGGCACGGCCCCCTGACCCTGCTCAGCACAAAAGTACGCAGCCCCCCATTTCAGGCAACAATTTACATGTTCCCCTGTACACTGAATGCATACTTCTTCTCCTATATCGATTCTCAGAGCGGATACATCCTTGGAAGAGCCTGACCCCATAAAACGAGTCACTTGAGCCCGACTCATTCCTCAAATGTTGGTTTTTCCGCAGGTTATCCACTGCTTTTTTGACGTTTTTGACACTTTACCACCCTAAAATCCATCGTTTTGGACACAAATCTTGCCATTTTGACTCAAAAAACTCGACTCTGAGAGAGACACTCGTGAGATTTTCGACGAAAAATCCGTAATCTTTCTGTGTATTGGTACACCGTAAAGTGGAGAAACCGGCCTCTCGACGAAGCGACTTTTTAATGGTCTGACATGGTTGGATTTTTCGCATTCGGCCTAAAACCAAAACAGATTGTGGGCTCAAGGAGCATAATGATATTAGAGGCGAAATCGGTCAGGAGTTTTCCTGGCCGAACCGCGATCTGATCATCACACAGCTTCAAGGTGCTATCAAAAATCTTGACGGAATTTTGCGTGATGTTGAAGCGGGAAGTGACCATCAGGAAGTCTCTGTTTCAAAGATGGTCCTGATCGATTAGAGCACTGCATTTGTGCATACCTTGTCGTAGGTAGCCACGGATAAATGATAGTTTTGGTCCGTTGGCTTAATCCATTGACCTCTATACGAAACCAATTTTCCCTTCACACTCCAAGAGGACATTTTATGTTGGAATTCCAATGGGTAATTCGAAGCTTTGCAAAAAATATTGGCCCAAGGGTCGCAGATGTAGATTCCAGCAGGCCAGTCATTAAAATCCCTCTTGATTGTGGATTTCAGAAACGGGAGATTTTGGACTTGACTGGCAGGATCACAAACGTCATTCATATCAGCACCCAAGGCCAGGAAGACATGATCGCCCGTACCGTCCAGGCAAAACCGGGCGATGGGATGAATTTTATGCAGGTCCAGAAAATGATATGCAATCATCGATAGCTCGCCGCAATTGCCTACACCGGTAAGCGCTGCAAAATCTGTTTGCATTTTATGGGAAATTTCGCCTTTTTTTACGGCTACTCTAAGAGGTACCAATATTCTGTTTGCTTCATCATAACGTTCGACACCGGAATAATCTTTGCCCGCAATTTTGAATATGTTTGGCGATGGCAGATTCTTGGTACGATTTGCCAAACTTGCAAGGTCTTGTTCATAAATCTTATTGGTCGATTTAAAGAGACGTGTGTTTCTTGTGATTTCCAGCGCACGCTTCCCCCAGTGTTGATAATCAATATTATTCAATTGAAAATTGAAAAGTGCCTCGACTTCTTGAATAATTTCTCCCAGCCGATTGCGTTTTTCTGCTTCATTTGCATATGAATGGATTTGCATTCTTTTCAGGCCATCGATGGCTCCTCTGATATGCGAATCTGTCGGTACTTGCTGAAACGGATCCGCAGCTTTTGTTCGTTTGTAAGCATGTTGCTTGACATACCCAAAAAAAAGAATGATTTGTGTACCAAGCGGGCCCGTGATTGAGTCCGCTTTGCTGCGGCCCTTTCCAAAAAAACCACCACCACCACGACTGAGACCAAATTCCCCAGTCGCCTGATTAAATGCCTTTAGCTTGTCACCTGCGTTGCCGCCATGTTCACGTTTGCAGAGAAACTCCATCTTTTGAAGGTTCACTACGATTTTGTCAGGATGGAACATGGCCGTCTCCTTAGCAATCGGCCAAGCCGGCTTCAAAGCTATTATGTGATGATTCAAGATGAGACTCTTAGAGGAAATTAATTTATCGTTTAGTTCAGCAGCTTGTCAATAGTTGAAAAACTGCACTTTGCCAATTCCTTTCATAATCATGCGGCTCGGAGTTGCAGTAAATTCATGAATGGCTGAATTCTTTTACGTACTGTTTTCGAGATATCAAGCCGATTATACTCGTTTTGCATTGTCTCTATTTTCAATGACTTGCGTCGGTCTGCGTGTGACGGGCGACGGTTCGGATCATCCCATGGGCTCGCCTGTCGTTGCACCAGTTCTGTCGGTTTCTTGTGCCATGCCCACAGTTCCGTCAGCGTGTGAGCCCAAAGGTTCAGGTTCGATCTCGGATTTATCACTCTTGTAAAGATGAATATTGTTTGCAAAAACATTTTCGCCGTGTCCCCAATTGACTTCCCGATGGAAATAATCACCTAAATCTCGCACTCCCGGACTTTTACAGGATTAAGGCGAAAGGTTCCGTCACGCAATATCGGGCCGGACCAGCCTTGATCCACCTATTGAAAAACCGCCAATACACCACTGGTTACGCATTACAACGGGTTCTTGCGAAAACGAAAACTCCAGTTTTCTGTGTGATTGCGGCTTAAATTAAAAAAAAGCCGGAATGACTCTCTCTACATGCCATTCCAGCTTTATTTTAGCGGTCCAATCACACCCCCCAGCGACTGGCGTACGTTTCCAACTGAGTGATCTCCGATCCGCTCAAAAGTCGGTTGTAAACGAGTAATTCGCTCACCGTCAACGCTTGAAAACCGCTCGTGTTCGTTTCCGCTCCCATCCGGAAATTCGCCGAAACCGTGTTCAATACCGCAGAGGTATTAAACATCACATTCGAACGATTGATCCGCTGGTTCAGTACCCCACCTGAAAGCGTGATCACCCACAAAAACGCTGTGCCGGCCTGAATTGCATAGGAACTCTGATAATCTGTTCCCCATCCCTGAACGCCTGCATTGGGTGATGTTCCACTCCATTTGACCAGCCCAAATGTGAAATTCGAACTATTCGCGCCCCAACTTAAGCCTCCATAGGATGATACGAACTGATTCCACTTTACCACCAAGACCACCGTCCGTGCCGATGTTCCCAGAGGAAGGGCTCCATCCACGCCGGTCAGGAGGTCGTCAACACCATCAAACATGACCCCTGGGAGTCCGTTCAAACCCGTCGGTTTAAACAAAGGCTGGGCCGATAGTGTCGCCTGACTCAGATTCTGCCCATTCGTGGATAGATCTTGCCACCCCTGAACCGGGTCGTCCAATAAAGCCGCAAAACCTCCCCCTCGTTTCAAAACGCCTCCATCCGCTGTCAGCCACATCGCAACATTGGTCTGCACTGGCAGTGTCAGAGCCGTTCGAGTCACATTCACAGATTTGGGCGAAACTCCCGGATCGCTGGGTGTTGCCGTCACGGTCACCATAGAAGGCCCGAATGTCGAGCCTGAGAATACGACATTGAACGACAAAGCCAACCCCGGCCCAAAAGTGACGGTGGAGGGCGACACGCTCACAGACGCATCGCTTGATGTCAACGCCACGCTCATCATAGACGACGGCGCCACAGAGAGACCCAAACTGACGACGGACTGCGATCCTGCTCCAGATCGATCCAGATTCAACGATCCGGGGCTGGAGCTTAATGTCACAGCCAACTCTCCTCCTGAAGTTGTTGCAAACGGCTTTTTCAGGAAATATAAACGCGATCGGTTTTGGCTCATCACTTCTCACCCTTCTTACGGTTTAGGCATAACCCATCCATTCAAATCCGCCACTTCGGCACTATCCTGCCGATCGGATCTGCAAATCGCTCCCACTTGGTTTGATTCACTTCGTCGTTTTGTAAAATCGGTCTAACCACCCGAATCACCGCCCGAGAAGTGTCCAGAATGTGGACACTTTCTGTTTACAGTTCTCTTCAGAAAGTGTCCAACTGCAATACAGTTTACAGTCCACATACCCCGATCAGATCAGGTTCAATCAAAACAAATTATCCTTTAAGCCTAATACCAAAAAGAACTTACAGACATACCAAAAGGTTTTTCCAGAAACTAATTCAGCCATTGGCATACGATTCGCGTTTATACCAATCGTTCAAGTGATCAGAGTACGAGTCAACGACAACGGAAGAGTTTCAAGACTCTAATTTCTGATGAACTTGATTGCAACTCAGTTCTCGGTTTCATAACCCGTCATCAGAATGATGACAAATCAAGGGGCTAAACAGATGAAAGCTTTGATCAAGAAATTCCGTAACGATGAATCCGGCGCCTCAATGGTCGAATACGGCCTACTTGTTTCGCTTATTGCTGTTGTTCTGATCGCAAGTATTACCACACTTGGGACAACCCTTAAAACCGTTTTCGACAATCTGGTCGCTGCCATTAGCTGACACATCAGAATGACAATCCATCCAATTCATCGGGGCTCTCAATAAAATTATTCAGAGCCCACCGATTCAAATCAGATCGGTTCAGTTCCGATTGCATATCCTACATGAAAGCCAGTCTTTCATTTCGTCCGCAACATACCATTCGTCTCTGTTTTCGCATCAACACCTCAATCACAATTCAATCCCGATTTCAACAGGAGATCCTCGAATGAAAGCTTTGATCCAGAAATTCCGTAACGACGAATCCGGCGCCTCAATGGTCGAATACGGCCTGCTTGTTTCACTCATTGCCGTCGTCCTGATCGCAAGTGTCACAACACTGGGAACAACCCTGAAAACCGTTTTTGACAATCTAGTCGCTGCCATAAGCTGATGATTCACTGCAAGATAGCAGATAAATCACAGTTTTGTTTAGGAATACGGATCAAGAGGTGTTTTTGCACGTCAATTCACCTCTTGATTCATCCACAATCATTTAACCGGCTGAAAACGCTCTTCGAAAACACTGACTCATAATGGATGATATGAAGGTGCAAGATCTATGAACACATTACAACCGACCATCGGACCGATTGTACCAGTCGCAATTGCATTTATCGTCGTATTTGCAGCCGCTGTAATGGATTACCAGAAGTTCCGAATCCCCAATTTCCTGACCTTCTCCACCATGATCTTCGGCTTGGTCTGGCACACCTTCAGCCCGAATGGCCAAGGACTCGGTGAAACAGCCGGTGGAATTGCAATCGGGTTTCTCAGCCTTTCACCATTCTTTGCTGTCGGTGGAATGGGTGCAGGTGATGTCAAACTCATGATGGCTATTGGTTCACTGCTCGGTGTACCATTAACATTTTCGATATTTCTGGCAAGCTCGATTACATGCGGACTTTATTCCGTTTATATCATCGTCGCCAGAAGCCGGTTTTTCTTCACCCTTGACCGATTCAGGCTCATGTTCTACAGAGCTGTATTAATCGGCCATCATTTGATATCAGACGACCAGTACATTTCAGAATCAAATAAAACCTCATCAAATTCGCCAGACCTGATTCCATTCGGGGTTATGGTTGCAATCGGGATGATCGTCGTTTTCTGCTATGGTATCTGGCCATCAATTGTCTGAAGCATCTGAAGATCGCATCACCCGCTTGAAGGATAACCTGAAATGCGAAGCTCCAGTTTGATCACCCTCATGGTTGCCGTGATTCTCGGCTTACTGGCAGTTGTTGTGATGAATAAAAAGATTGCAAACAATCGTGTTGAAATTGCAATGGTTGAAACTGTCGTTTCCCGATCAGATCTGGCCAGAGGGATCAAGATTACATCCGACATGGTTGAGATGAAGCAAATTCGTAAAGACCTGGTCAATCAAGGATCTCTGAAATCTGTCAATGATGCATTGGATCGCATTTTGATTGCACCTGTCTCCAAAGATGAAATTCTTTCTGAAAATCGGCTTGGACCAAAAGGCGAAAACGGCCTTGCTGTCCAAATAAAAGAAGGCATGCGAGCCTTCACGATTGAAACTCCAAAAATATCGTCTGGCGTAGGTGGAATGATTCAGCCTGGGAACCATGTTGACGTTATCCTGACTGTCAGCGAGAGCATTCAGGCATCCGATAAAGACATCACAGGTGGAGGGAGTTCAACAGTTCTCCTTCAAAATATTGAAGTCCTTGCCGTAGACAGGCAGACAGATACCCCCACGGATTCGAAAAGTCCGGTACAACCAAAGTCCAGCAAAGATATTAAAGATACAAAGTCAGTCACATTGCTGATCACTCCCGATCAATCGGCTTTTCTCACACTGGGTCAGACAAAAGGAGTTCTCCACCTTAGTCTTCGCCATCCAAACGACTCGATTGTCACTCAAGGACATACCGCCACAATGCGACAGATGCAATCCATGCAGAATGCACCCGCATCAGTCAGCGATCGACTGAAGTCAACATTTCTTGATTTTGTGAAACTCTCTGCAAACACAACAAAACCTGTCGCCGAGCCTGACAACAGTAATACAACAGATTCGAGTTCCCCAGATATCAGCGTCACACATCAAAAAGTCCAGCGTACGACTCATATCAGAGTGGTTCGTGGACAACAAGAAGACCTGGTAAAATTCAAGTCATCAAATTGAACAGACGATCGCGACATGCCCAGAAATCACAAATCCAAGAATGGTGAACTTGCATGAAAGCAACTTTTGTCTCCCCAAACCGAAGTCGAATCGAATGGTTCCGAGATTCTGTACAAAATATCCACGATGACATTTACGATTTCGAATACCTTCTAAACAAGGATATCGAACATCTTAATCTACCAAACAATGAAACCGTCCTGTTTTTCGACCTCTCTGACAATGCAACCGATTCCAACCTGAACGAAATGAGCCAACTGGCCGCAAGATTCCCAGGCCAGATTGTTGCGGTAGGAAACGCGCAATACTCTCAGGATGTCCTCCAATCCTTAAGAGCCGGTGCCTGTGATTATCTCGATACCAACCGCCTTGAATCGGACCTTGCGAACATCTGGAAACGGTTGAGAAAGAATGCCGTAGAAAAAACTTCTACTGGCAAGGTTGTACTGGTTGTATCTCCAAATGGTGGGACCGGTGTCTCAACAATTGCTGCCAATCTGGCTGTTGTCATGAATCAATCGCATCATTTGAATGTCGGTCTGGTAGATTTTGATTTTGATCAAGGCGATATCAGCGGATTAATGAACCTGAATCCGACTTTTTCACTGGAAGATATACTCAGACCAAATGTTTCCATCGATTCCGACATGTTTGACCGCACGCTTACCCAATACGAAAAGACGGGCGTGCAAGTCTTAACGGCACCAAAGGGCATTAACATGGATCCTCAATTCACTGAGGATTCGATTTTAAATACTTTAGAAATGTGCCGGACCAAACTCCCATTGACCTTCATTGATATGCCTAAAGGCTATAGTCAGATGGGACAACGCATTATGGAAAAAGCGGACCTGATTCTAGTGGTTCACCGCCTGGATTATCAATCGATTCGCAATACTTCGCGATTTCTTGAATTTGAAATCAATGAATGCAAGATTCCAGTCAACAAGTTTCAGTTGATCACAAATCGCAAGGGCCAACCATTCGAGGTCGATTCTGGAAAAGCGGAAGAGGTATTAAATGCCACTCTTGACTGGTCACTGCCCAATGATCCCAAGAGTGCAAATCTCGCTTGTAATGTTGGAATCCCAGTTGTCATTGATACCCCTCATTCCGCTCTGACCATAGGATTTCAACAGATTGCTCTGAAGCTTCTGAGTCGATTGAATCTCTCAAAACCAAATGAGCCAGTGACAAAAAACCACGGGATAGCTGCCAGATTACCAAGCTTTATTGCATCATTCATGATGTAACTCCTGGACTCACAAAAACCATAAAGAAACAGGAGTCATATCATGGGATTTCGATCCGGATTCAGCCTGAGTCCTTCACAACCGACAGCGATTCGTCACGCAGAGAATCCGGTATCTGGTACTCAGCCTACAATCGATTCAACAGTTCTAACAGGATTGTCTGTTGAAGCTCAAACCAGCATGGAATCAAGTCAGGAGTCGGCCCGGTTTGTGAAAATGAAACGGGATTTGCACCGCCAGCTCATTGAAGGAATCGACCTCTCAGTTCTTGGTCAAATGGATCAGGATCAATTGCGTCACGAGGTCCGAATTGCAGCGTCTTCACTGCTTGACAAATTCAATCAACTGATCACGGTTGACGAACGCAATCGTCTGATTTCAGAAGTGATTGACGAAACATTTGGGCTGGGTCCACTTGAATCATTAATGTCGGATCCGACGATCACTGAAATTATGGTGAATGGACCAAAATCGACATTTATTGAACGTTCCGGTAAAATCGAAAAAGCCAGCATTGTTTTTAATGACGACAAACACCTTATTCAGATTATCCAGAGAATTGTCGGGCGAGTCGGTCGACGCGTTGACGAAACCACTCCTCTGGCTGATGCACGCCTCGCCGATGGCAGCCGGGTGAATGCGGTTGTCCCACCAATCGCACTTGACGGAGCCCTGCTTACCATTCGTCGATTCGGTAAAAAGCCGATGATGGCGGCTGACCTGGTTGCCAAGAATGCCCTCACTCAGGAAATGCTTGATTTTCTGGCAGCTTGCATTAAGGCCAGAATCAATATTGTCATTTCAGGTGGAACTGGTAGTGGTAAAACAACTCTTTTGAACGTACTTTCATCGTTCATCGCTCATGATGAGCGAATTGCAACAATTGAAGATGCTGCTGAACTTCGCCTTCAGCAGCCCCATATTGTACGCATGGAGACCAGGCCACCGAATATCGAAGGGCTGGGTCAGGTGACCACTCGCGACCTTGTAAAAAATGCCCTTCGGATGCGTCCAGACCGTGTGATTGTTGGCGAGTGTCGAGGTGGCGAAGCCTTGGACATGCTTCAGGCCATGAATACAGGCCACGATGGATCCATGACCACGGTTCACGCAAATGATACTCGAGATGCAATTTCCCGTCTCGAAATGATGGTTGGAATGAATGGATTTGATATTCCAATCTGGATCATCAGACGCCAGATTGTCTCTGCTGTGCAGATTATCATTCAGGCCAACCGTTTGCCAGGCGGGCTTCGAAAGATCACAAAGATATCGGAAGTTGTTGGTATGGAGGAAGATGTTGTCAGTATGCAAGATATCTTCGTATATAAACAAACCGGCGTCGATGAGGACAGGGTCTGTCAGGGCTATCATATGTCCACCGGTATTCGACCTAAAAGCCTTGAGAAACTCACAATCAGCGGTGTTGGCTTACCAGCAGAGATGTTCCAACAGCGTCGCCTTTCTCCTGTCTAAACACCTGCAATCACAAGAAAATACGCGTCATGAGCAACACAATCCTTGTATTCTTTGCTGTTTTTGCAATGACCGTTGCAATCATCTCACTTGTAAGCGACTTTTTCACAAAAGACCACCGGAGGATTTCAAATCGTATTGAAGAAGACTTCCGCTCAAAACAACGTGAGAAGGTCAAGAATTCACCGTTATTTATTGAGTCCAAAAAAGGTGTCCTGATTGTTGATGATATTGACGAGTTCACTTTTCCCAGAGAGTCTTTGGAATCAAGACTCGAGGTACTGATACTTCAGTCAGGCACCAAAGCCAACATCATTCAGCTTAAAATGCAATCGGTGATATTAGGTCTAACCCTGGGCTCAGTGTCATTGATGATATTCCGAAATCCAATTCCGACAGTTGCATTCGCTGTGATTGGTTTTGCCGCTCCTTTGATAAGGCTTTCCGTACTCAGGAAGATGCGTCAGGACAAACTCCGCAGTCAACTGCCAGATGCTTTTGATTTAATGGCTCGGGTGGTGCGTGCAGGCCAGACCATCAATCAGTCGATCATGGCTGTTGCCGATGAATTTCCAAAGCCAATTTCGGAAGAGTTATCGTTATGTTTTGAACAACAGAACCTCGGACTTGATCCTGAAACGGCTTATCGAGATCTTGCAAGACGTACCGGTGTCCTTGAAATCCGTATTTTTGTCACAGCACTGATAGTTCAGCAGCAGACCGGTGGAAACCTTGCCGAACTGATTGACAAACTCTCAAACCTGATCCGTCAGCGATATAAGATCATGGGCCAGATTAAAACCCTCACAGCCGAAGGCCGCCTTCAAGCCATGATTCTCACAGGATTACCGATCATGCTCTTTGGAACACTGATGGTATTAAATCCTGAATATGAAATTCAACTGATCTATCATCCTGTCCTGATCTATACGACCGTCATCTTAATGACAATCGGTGGGTTATGGATCAAATCCATCATCAACTTCGATTTCTAAACAACACATTTTCTATCCATAAAATGGGTAAAGCGAAGGCCAAGTCCAATGCCAGATGTCATGATCATGAACACTTTGATATTTATCGCTGTGGTTGCGATCGTATTTGCATTCAGGTCGATTGTTCGACAGATTGATCCGCGAATGGAGCATCGACTTGAAGAGATCAACAAATCCAAGTCGCTCTCTGATACAACATCAAAACCCTCAAACATCAAACGTATTGCAACACAGACATTACCAAAGGTTGGAAACATTATTATTCCAACCTCAAACGACGAGAGAACTCTCCTTCAGAACAGGCTCGTTCAGGCTGGTTTTTACAGTAGAAATGCGCTCCATCTCTTTCTGGCCACCAAGTTTCTTTTTATCGTCGTCCCCACAGTCATCAGTCTAGCGTTTGTCGTGGGCCTTGGCTTACCTCGTAAAGTGCTGCTCTATCCAGCAATCCTTGGGATATTTGGGATGATTGGCCCCAGTTTTTATCTGGACCGGTTGAAATCAAAACGACAAATCAGATTTCGAAGAGCACTCCCTGATGCATTAGATCTTCTAGTCGTCTGCGTGGAAGGTGGCCTGAGCCTTCCTGCAAGCATTAAACGGATTGCCATGGAATTAAGAACAGCACATCCTGAACTCTCATGCGAGTTTAATCTGGTTCAGAAACAAGTACAGATGGGAATGACACCTGGCGAGGCTCTGGAACAACTCGGATTCCGGTCCGATCTGGAAGAGATCAAACAACTTGCATCTGTCGTAAATCAGTCAGAACGATTCGGGGCGAGTATTTCTAAATCATTGAGGGTCGCAGGTGAGACTTTGCGTGTCCGCCGTCAACAACATGCGGAGGAGCTAGCACAGAAAGCCGCTGTAAAGATTCTCATCCCTACCCTGCTCTTCATATTTCCCTCGATTTTTGTCGTGATTCTCGGGCCAGCCATGTATCAGATCTTCGAAATGTTTGAATCCATGAACTAAAAACAATCCCACTCAGAGCGATCATGATAAACAAATATAATCTCCCCCATACTGCATCAGAAAAGCTCAGCCATCGTTTGAGAGACAATCGCAAGGGCGCTGTCATGATTGAACTGGCCTTGATTCTGCCTGTCCTGATACTGACTCTCGTCATCGCAATTGATCTCTGTCGTTTCATGATCGTGTCATCCGCGTTGAATAATGCAATCAGCCAGGGAATCAACGTAGGATCTGCAACTACTGTTAACACTGCCACCACATCGGCTTGGAAATCGAGTATTGAAAACACGATTCTGGTAACACTTTACCAATATTCGTGGTTTAGCCCAAGCTCTCTGACAATCGATATTCCAGTCCCATCAACCAGTAACGGACTGATTAATGAGCAAGGATTCAGGTCTTTAAAGATCGATTTGCAATATCAGACAGATTTCGTCGTTCGATTTCCAGGGCTGGCACAATCATACAGGATCAGCTCTGTGATGCAATCAGACCAGATCAGATAAACCTACAAATACAAGGAGCTGACCATGATCTTTTTTGAAACTCGTAATACCGGCAAGCCTCATAAAGTGCAACGTCGTGCAGCCACTCTGGTGGAAGCTGCGATCAGTTTATCTGCGATGATTACTGTGATTGTTGGCTGTCTGGATTTTTCTGTGGCGGCCTATAAGTCTCAGGTATTAAACCATATCGCACAGAGGATTGGACGAGCAGCAGTCATTCATGGATCACTGAGTCATGCCACGTGGAATGGAGGCCCGTGGGGTCCCAATACAATTACAACCGATCTCACTTCCACAAATCAGGTTGCGGCTGTTGGAAATACGATCAGTTCAGGACTTAAGAAGTCGAGTGTTACCATTGAATTGACATGGCCAAATGGCAATCATAATCCAGGAAGCCCAGTCATTGTAGAAGCCACCATGCCTTGGTCGCCAATGTTGATAAAGACATTTGGTTATCAAATCATGACACTACGCGGGCGAAGCTACCAGATTATTCAACATTGAATTCTCGAATCATAAATCATATAAAAAGGTGAAAGCGACATGATCTATAACAATCAGAATTTACGTCGAACTCGAAGCGGTGTTGTGATTGTTCTATTTGCACTGATTCTGCCTTGTATGATTGGCCTGATGGCTCTGATTGTGGACGGTGGGATGGTCATGAGTAGCCATAGAAAGCTGCAGAACGCTACGGACACAATCGCATTATCCGTTGCAAACCGATTTAACAGAGGCGTGACACAGTCAGACTGTTTACTTTTTGCTGAGACCTTGCGGAACACAAATTATCCAGCCAGTCAGTCCTTATTATGGAATCGTGGATCCGTAGATTCCATTAATAACCCGCCGTTAACAGGTCCTTATGCTGGAAATACAAAGTATATTGAAGTTGTACTGAGCGCACCTTTTCCCAAGGTTTTTTCCGGGGTATTCGGGAGTACGGCCCATCGTTTTAAAGCCCGAAGTGTAGCGGGAATGGAATCTCATGTGACTGGCGAAGGCGTGATTACAATTGATCCATGCGTCATTCCTGGGCTGAGTGTTTCGGGTGGGTCTCAATTGATTGTTGCAGGCGCTGTCATCAGTAATTCAGGCGGTGCTGGTTACGATCAGAATCAATTCTGGGTAAACCTTGGGATCCAGCAATACGCAGCTTCTGTATCAAATAATGGAACTTTGAAATCAGAGATGGCATTAATTCGTGGTGGAGTTGATACCGTCGCAAATTTCCAGAATTATGTCAGTGGCAGCCCGAATCCGCTTTATGCCAATATTCGGTCCATATTTCCTGACCCTTATCGAACCCTGCCTGTACCCTCAAAAACAAATACGAGTTCAATTACGGATTGGAAGAACAAGAAAAGCGCATCCATTGGTACCGGTCAGACAGTGACTCTCACACCTGGAATTTACGAAGATATTTCCATTACTGGAAGCCCCCGCGTCACATTTTCACCTGGCACATATATATTCAGTCCAAAGACTCCTAATCAAGGGTTAAGGATCAATGGATCACCGACAGTCACTGCAAATAACGTTTTGTTTTATTTCACAGGAAGCAATTATCTTGATGTCTCGCCAGGTTACTGGGACACGCTTGACGGAGCCGTCGATGGACCATTACCACCTGCAAATGGTGTGGGATGTGGTCTACCAGCACCTCCCGACACGAATTTCAACAAAGTCAATTTCGCGACACTTGATATTAACCTCAATAGTGCATCAGCCTCTTTTACAGGTATTCAGGACACAAGCTCGCCTTACAACAACTTTCTTTTTTTTCACCGGCGAAGGAATAACTCGAATGTCCAGATTCAGTCCAATGCAGGCTCTTCTGTATTTCTGAAGGGCTCGATATATGCAAAATGGTCTAATTTCAAAGTCGCAGGTGCCGGACGGTTCGAATCACAATTTACGGTTGGATCCATAATTGTCACTGGGGGTGGACAGGTCATCATTGAGAAATT
The DNA here is from genome assembly GCA_945874095.1 of Candidatus Kuenenia stuttgartensis. GTDB lineage: Bacteria > Planctomycetota > Planctomycetia > Isosphaerales > Isosphaeraceae > QWQI01. The sequence continues at coordinate 15,163 of CAMCFM010000005.1, read as the reverse complement.
CGACCGAAAATTCAATATGGCAGGTTTTATCTATCTGGTTGAGTAAGCCTGAGCATGTTTCCAAGACAGTTACGACGCTGATAATTTATTTCATCTCAGCCGATTTTATTGCAGATGCTTTTGCAAGATGATGATCGGCCTTGTCTGAATTCTGTATCGTATCAAGTTTCGCTACCAGTCGATTCAATGACATAAGTTCTTTCCCGATCTTTGTATCTTCAGGAGCGATCACCTTCATTTTCTCAAACTCTGTACGAGCCTCTCCCCAGCGCGATTGCGAGACCAGCATTTGGCCAAGGTTCCAGTGAGCGTCAGCGAGATTAAGTCCACCAAGTTGAAACTCCCGACGGGCTTCATCGAGATTCGAGCCCTGTACAAGTACTAAGCCAAGATTATTATGAGCCCTTTTCAGATCAGGTTTAATGGCAATCGACTGCTTAAGATTGATCTCCGACTCTTCCCATTTTTTCTGAAGCGAAAGGCTGTAGCCATAATCACAGAATATTTCCGGATTTCCTGGCATTAACTTTATCGCAGACTGATAGTGGTAGGCTGATTCCTGAAAATTGCCAGACTTATCAAGACAGATGGCCAGCCTCCAGTTGGCTTCGCCCTGCTTTGGCTGTTTTTGAAGAGTGGCTTTATAGAGCCTGATGGCTTCCTGCAGATTACCTTGTTTCTCAGCAGATCGTGCCAGAGAGAAATAAACATCGGCATGTTCTTTAGCAGAGAAATGTTTTTTGGAACCAAATTCGGCCTGTTGGTTTTGAATATCACCAGTGCCTCGTTCGCGATATCCGCCACAGCCAGTGAGTTGAATAAAAGATATGCAGAGAAGAAGTGGAATTGCATTTCTTAATTGACGGACTGGAAGATTTGCCATGAGTTTCATAGATTCCATTTACGATGTATCTGTTGGGATTGATTTTGAAGCAGCTTTACTGATTGCCCGAATTTGATGAACCGCTTTGCTGAGTGCTTGGCAGAAGCCCTGAACCACTTAATCCACCGACTGAGTTTGACGAATTACCTGAGACCGAGGCAGGACCTCCTGCATTCAAGTCGCTCATGGATTTATTATAAAGCGTCATTGATTCCGGGCCCGTCAGTCCGCGACTTCTCGAACCTGCCACAATAATACGTTCCGGAGGAATGGGCACCCCCTGCTCTGACAGATTCTGGACCAGATGCAACCGCCGGGCATGATCCAGGCCAGGCTGACGTGGTGTATTTTCGATCACCATGGGTGCGAAGTTAGAAAAAACAGATTGTTGAATCCGGCCCAGTTTCGCTCTGCCTGCCTGATTTAATTCGACTGATCCATCCACAAAGTCATATTGGTAGAGTATTTGTCGAGTGGTTTCATAGTTTCGGACCTGTGTGGACATGGTTTCATGCAAATTCAAGCCAAGTGGCTGTTCCTGAAACGGATTATATATCGTCGATGCATCAAAATCAGGATGAATGCGACATTTCTTTCGAAACAGCTTTTTCTTTGGAGCATTTCTCACACAAATACATTTTGAATCGACTTGATTCGATGACGGATTTTCAGGCGATCCAGAATATCCCGAAGATGCTTGAAACCGTGTTTGACGAACCGTTTTGTCTGACTTTTGCTGCCCCATCAGATTCTGGTCGAAAGAAATAACCCACGATGCCAATATGATCACTTTGGTCAGATTTTCTGGCCGAACCAGATCATTCAATTTGATATGCATCGTACTGGCGCCTTTTCTAGAGGGTTATTCGCTGTAACCGACCTGACCTTTGAGAATCTTTGATTGCATCTTCATCATATAGAGATGCTCCTGAGCGTTGTCCCATGCCGTGGTGGACCGAAAGTCAACACCTTTGCGGCTCTCAATCCGGTTCAGGAAATAGAACTCCCAATCGGTTGGTTCACCGACTTCAGAGCCAGGCTGAGGCGGAATCTGATCAGGTTCCATCGGCTCAACAATGTATGGGGTGACCAGAATGACCAGTTCTTTTTCGATACGTTCATTTGAAGTATTTGAAAAGAAAGGTCCAATTCCAGGCAAGTCGCCAAGTCCTGGAATTCTATCGGTGGTCCCGTCCAGCTTGAGATACAATAGCCCAGCAATTGCAAGTGTCTGGCCATGTTTCATTTCGACTGTTGTAAGGCTTCTGCGAACATTGAGTCCAGGGACAGGGGAACCGCCTGCAACGAGGGTTACGGCGATCGTGAAATCGATTTCACTGACTTCTGGTGCCACAGTCAGCCTGATATTTTCCTGATCGAGAACATGAGGCACAAACCCTAGCCTGACACCGAATTCTTTAAATCGGACGGTGACCGTTGGAGCGACTCCGGAAGCACTGACTTGAGGCACTGGCACGGGATATTCTCCGCCGACCAAAAAGCTCGACTGTTGGCCAGATAAAGCCACAAGATTCGGTTCGGCCAGAATTTTCAGCAAGCCATTGCGACGCATTGCATTTAGAGGCATTTCAAAGTTGGCGTTTTGAAATATACCATAAACTGTTGTTCCACCACGATTTCCAATTGGGTTTACCCCTAGTGTTGCAGATCCTGTCAAGTTATTCACAGCAGTGCCTGTTGCGCTGACAGGGCCGGCGATTTGGGTTCCGAAAATCGACTTGGTTGTTTCGTCGATCGCGAGAAAGTTTGCACCAATATTTCTTAATGCAGTCCGATTAAGTTCCGCAACCCTTACTTTCAAAAGCACTTGCTGCGATGTCGGAACACGAAGCAGGTTGACGATCGACGGGTTCGGGATGGCTCCACTGACTCTTTGATTCTGCCCTGAGGATTCTATCGTATCGGCATCAGCGAGGCTTTGATTCGCGTTTGAATTGCTATCAGTCTCAGTTGCGACATTGCTTTTCCCGTTTGAAGGGCTTGAATTTAATGCTGTTGCATCTGGTGGAACCGCATTATCTGACCTGAGCGGATTGGAATTGATCACGGCAGAACCACGACTTTGGATCGACATACGCTGGGCGGCGGTGACCGTATCGAGGTAAGCAGATACAACTCCAATAATATTTACAACTTGCATTTGGTTGCGTGCTTCGCCTTCGACAACGATGTGGCTCTGAATTTGCGAAAGATTAATACTGGCATCTGGAAAGGTGGTTCGCAGCTTTTTCTGCAACAATGTCAGGTCAGCCAGGACCTGAATTTCGTAGTGCATCGTACTGCCAGATGCGTTTGTAATCGATAAATCCGTCGAGCCTACCCGCAAACCTGTGACACGCAATTGTTTTGCGGAAACGATGGTCACATCGATCACCCCTGGATTGCCAATTGCAATCAGAGGGGTGGTTTTTCCTTCGGTAATTTCTTCTCTCAGGCTGAGGATGCGACCTTGGCCTAATGGAACTTGAAATTCGGCTTCAGTGGCCTTCAACTGACCTGCTTTTTCGGCTGTCAATTTCGGAACCACTGGGGATGGTTCAATGACAAGCCTCTGCGGATCCTTCTCAAAAGCAGGATGAAGCGACAGATCCTGGGAACCTGTAAGAGAATCAGAAAATTGACCGGGCAACGGAGAATCTGTCTGGAGAATCGAGTTCGCTTGAGCGGAAGATTCCAGTTCGAGAGCCGCTGGTAGACTCTCAGGGATGGGGGCCCTTGGATTTTGAGCTGTCAGATTGCTGGCTGACATCAGTAGAAAACCTGAAGCTGCAAGCGAGCGGAGTGCCGCCCTCTTGATAAGCAAGGTTTTTCGTATTTGATGATGACTGCCAAGCATGAACGACTTCCTTGTCGTAAACCTGCCTCAAGAATCCGTACAAACTATCTAATCGGTATAAAGATCAAGAAACTGGACTTTTTTCCTGAAAAAGATTCAAGAAGCGTTCAGTGCTTTGAACGAGACGTTGGAGTCGGAGGACTTACGATTGATCTGATATTTTTCGATTTTCTTGTAAAGAGTCATTCGTGAGATGCCGAGATCTTTGGCGCTTCTCAGCATATTAAATCGGTTACGTGCCAGACAGTCGAGAATGGTCTCACGTTCCTGGGTTTCGACGACGTTGCTAAGTGTATGAACGGCTGGCAGATTAACGTCAAGCTCGTCAGAGAAGATTTGAATGGTCGATTTCAATGGATTCAAGGATTGAAAGTGCTGGAGCATATCTGGTGTGAGATCTTGCGCTGTGATTGTATTATGGTCGCAGAGGGCGACGGCTCGCTCGATGACATTTCGCAGTTCGCGGATATTACCAGGCCAATGATATTTGAGCATGAGTTCAAATGCTTCGTCTGTAAATTGTGGGCAGGTCACGGACATTCTGGTTGTCGTTTCGTTGAGAAACCGCTTGATGAGTCCGGGGATCAGCAGTTTTCGAGAACGAAGGGCTGGAATTTCGAATGAAACGACATTAAGACGATAGAATAAGTCGGAACGAAAGCGACCTTCAGCGACTTCTTTTTTGAGGTCACGATTACTTGCCACAATCAAACGGGCTTTCATGGGAAGGCTTTTATTTGATCCGACAGGTTCGTAGAGTTTCTCTTCAAAGACTCTGAGAAGCTTGGCTTGAAGTGACAGAGGCAGGGAATCGATTTCGTCGAGGAATATGGTACCTTCGGCTGCTTCCGTGAGTTTCCCATTCCGATCGAGATCGGCACCTGTGAATGAGCCTCTGACGTGACCAAATAATTCACTCTCGAACAAAGCAGGTGAAATCGCAGCGCAGTTGATGGTAATAAATGGTTTTTCGCTACGATCGCCAGATTGATGAATCACCTTAGCCAAGTGGCTTTTGCCAGTACCGGTTTCGCCAGCCAACAGGACGGTTGTATTTGATTTTGCGACACGAAAAACGGACTTCATCAGATTGTCATGAAGGTCGCCGCCACCATCGACAAGAAACTCGATACTTTTCATGGATCTCTCAAGGTGAACGGGGGCCTGACTTAACCTTCCGGCTCTTGCAAATTCGGCTGATTCGGCTTCTACCTCTAGTGATACATTGACTTTAAGCACATTGAGAATCAGCTCCAGATGATTAAGGTTCAGAGGGCGGGCGAGGTATTCCTTCACTCCACTGGTTAAGAGTGGGAAGCCACGGCTGCTAGAATATTCATCGTCGATAATGATCATCCGTTTTGGTGAGATCGTATTTTTAAGTTCGTCAATCAAATCGATCGTCTTATTGAGTTCGTATCCTTCTGAACCCACATGAATCATGAGAATGTCGTTGGATTTCGGCTTGAAGTTGGATTTATTCGCATGATCTGGGCTGACTTGAGAGATACCCAATGGATTTTTTACGCTCTCCAAACCATGAAGTGCTTCGACCAATTGTCGTTCAGCCGTAATCACCCATGTTTTAAAGGTCGATTTGATCATGTTCGTGCTTTCACTCTTTGCCTGCAAGACTTCTTGTTGAGTGCAACTTTGAATCATCAGAACTGCACAACAACAGTAGCCAATAAACTTAACTTGAAACGCCACTAAAAATAAAAACCTAGAAATTATTTTGATAAACGCAGAATCGCGTGAAATCCAGATCTGACTTAAACCATAAGGATCAGGCCTAAAACAATTTCCGCTTTTTAAGTAAACCGTGGTCTATCGCCCTGCGGCTTCTTTCTAGTCGGTCTTGGTGCTAGCCCCGGTTGGTTGGTTTTAAAGACGGGAAGATATTTCAGGCCGGATCTTTAAAACAAAAAAAACCGAACTTTCGTTCGGTTTTTTAGATGTGTTATGTTATTACGTCAAGCAGAAGTCAAGCGATCCAGGTTCCACCACTTGCATAAAGATAAGGGTCATAGAATGGGTTGGGAATCACGCTCCAGAAAAATGGATCAGGCATGATGATGCCGCCGGGATATGTGAATGAGGGTGGGATCAGAGGATCTGAATATTGAGGAATTGTAGTTCCATCAATAATTCCAGGCCCAACTGGATCAGAAATGACACTTCCAGTCAAATTGAAATTTGCTGTGACCGGAGTTGATGATGTGGTGACGAGTCGGACCTGGAACCGATATTCACCGGTATTCAGGATCACGGGATCAGCACTTTCTGGAGAGCCAGCACCACCATTCATGGACCACACCACCTGGCCCCAGCTATCGATGACCGAAGCTTCCATCCTGGTCGTTCCGTTAGAACCCGGTTCAATGCTTAATGCATTTAAGAACTGGAAGATTTGTGACTGAGCCACATAAAATTTATAGTTCAGAGTCGGTAAGGCGGTTGTGAGTTGACCTGTCAGAAAAGTTCTGTTTTCCGATGCAACTTTTGTAAAGAAAGCTTCCATCTGGTAGTTACCAACCTGCCCTGATTCGGATTTCAGACGGATCCGAATCGGTTCTGAACCAGTCATGCCTGTGAGTTGAACAGTCATTTGACCGTTATCATTGATCAGGATTCTGGAAGGAATGACTGTGCCATTCGGCTTGGTGACGACGATTTCAGGATTGACTTCCGTTGTTCCCAATGAAAATACGCGAATGGTTAAAACCGGACCTTGGTCAGCGTTTGGGTTGATTTGATAGGAATCAATCTCTTTAGAGTCTGAAAACCGACCTGAATAATTCAAGGCGGAGTGATGAACATTCTCCTGGTCTTTATTATGGTCGCCAGAATTGCCTTCAATCAATTGATTTACAAGCTCTTCTGGAGAGAGGTCGGAGTGATTTCCCTTAAGGAATTCTGAGAGACGTTCCGACGACACCAGCGATGCATTGTCAAAGCTCGCAGCCAGCCCGTAGGAACCGACCTGAAATGCATTGTTAGCGATCGGCTCGATTTTAATCATCAATTTCGAGCCTGAAGTCACGGAAGGAAGGACAATTGATGCGGCGCCTCCACCGACATCCTGTATAACAGATTGGAGGATCAACGTGCCCTTGTCGTCCATCACCGAAATTTTTGCATTGAGCAGACTGAGTCCGCCGGTCTGCAACTTCAAAGTCACTTGACCGGAGTATTTGGATGGAACCTCAACTGAATAGAAATCAACATCAGATGCAGTTGTGATATCGCCATAGGCAACCACTGGAACGATTGCATTACGACTCGTCTGTGTCTTCAGACGGGTTGCATTTGATGCCGAATTGTTTGTGGATCTGGTTTCGAAACTGTCAGGGCTGCGTTTACCGTAAAGGCTCTGGATTGCAAGAATATCGGAGTCATCCAGAGTGGTACGGGAACCAAGTGGGGAACTCATGACAGACTGGGGATTTAATGATGAATCCAGCCCGAGCGTATGACCCACTTCATGGAGGGCAATCCGAAGCAATTCGTCGGGCGATTTATTCAGGTTCAGACTCGTATTAAAAATCAAGTCGCCAGAGGACGTGCCTGCCATGCCAGGATCAAACGGAATGGAAACCGCGAGTGCATTCGGAGCAAGTTCGACACCACCGATACGGATGTCACCAAAGCGGGAGTCGCCTGTCACCTGACCAGGGGCGCCGAATTCGGATCCGTTGTCGCCGACAATCCCGAAGTTGATATTCGATTGGGCGCTCCAGATTTCAAAAGCCTGAAGAACAGACTTTTTCCAAAGACTACTGGGAGATTCTGCCAGAGTGGCAGCGGGCGAGAATTGTTGATCTAAAGTTTGATTCAACAAATTTGGACGCCCGCTGATCAGAGTTGTTTCATCAGGTGCAAAGCTGACGGTCAAATGCTCCGGGTTTGGCCACGGGATACCAAATGTGGCAGGTACGCATCGCGATTCGAGGGAATCGTTATTAAGCATAAACTTCCGTAAATTTCGAGATCCTACAGCGCTGAGTTTCATTTTGATTTCCCTGGATCGTCCGATGATGTCTTTGAGCAGTATGCATATGCCATGTGGTGGGGACTCTTGCATCACCTTGACATGGATAGTCGAAATGCACTCAGCAGTCCGCCAAAAATTGTTTGGAATTCTTGACATGATTGATACGATGCTCCCGAGAGTTTGGGACACTCTGAGAAGACTTTTTTCATGCCAATCTGAACAAACAATCTTATCACTTGATAAGAGAGTGGTTTACAGCAACACCAAAACCCCTTGAGGGTGGATTCAGCGTGGGTTATGCAGAAGCCTTGAAGCGTCTATCAGTTGTTTGTAGCGACTATCCGTCCGGAGGTTTTTCAGGTCTGGATCAGTCAACGAGATGTCAATCCATTTCCGATCTGATCTAAAAGCTTCGGCTAGAAGCTGATACGCTTCATCGGCGTTCGAAGGAGTGATTCTCGAAGTGGTCGCATAAATCCCGGCAACCTGATAACAGACTGGAACACTTCTGTCGAGCTTAAGTGCCAGCCTGGCATCGGCTAAGGCCTCCTGATCACTCCCCTTGCGGGCCAGTAGAATCCCTCGGCTGGCAAAAGCGGGCACATATTGCGGATGACTTTGGATGAGCCTCGTGAGCGATTCAATCGCAAGTCCATTCTGTCCAAGGTATTCCGACTGAACGGCCGCGATGTTCTGAAGGGCCGCCAGGGAATCTGGATTGATCTTCAAAGCGGATTGAAAATCGGCGATCGCAGCCTCGGGTCGGCCAGGAAGTTGTTCCGTTCCGCGGGCGATCCAACTGAGTTCATCGGTCGGAATTTTCTCTAACGTGGCCGTTCGCAAAACAAGTGCCTCTTTCAAGCGACCCAGCTTTTCAAGACATCGGGCGCGTATAAAACCAACCCTCACAGGCTCTTGCGAAAACGGGGGGATTCGATCCAGATCAGCCAGAGCCTCCTCGGCGTTGCCTTTGCCAAGACGTGCCAGAGCCAGATTGATCCATCCGGTTGCAAGATCAGGGCGTTGTTTGGTGACTTCAGCGAAGTCGGTGATCGCCGAATCGTAGTCCCGACGCTCCAGAGCAAGCACTCCGCGATTGACTCGTGGCCAGACCTGATCGTTCTGCAACGCCAGCGAGAGATTGTAGCTTTCCCGAGCGTTTGTGATTAAGCCATTTCGTGCATAAGCATCGCCCAGCAAAGACCATGCGAATGAAGCGGAACTGTCTTGATCGGTCAGCTTTTGAAGCACTGTGATTGCTTTTTGATTGTCGATCCCGTCCTGGGCATCGACCAATTCAAGAAGTTGATTTCTGCTATCCAATGGAGTCAGGTCAGACTTTACAGATTCTGAATCTGAGACGTTAGCCACTGCGATTCCGGATTCCCCACCCTTTTGAATTTTCTCAACCCGTGCCTGCAATCGCTGAACTGGCCGGGGAATCGGCTGATCTTTAAAGCCTTTCAGGCTAAGATCCAAAAGCCACTTCGCATGGTTCAGTCCGGCTTGCTTTTGGGAGGTTTCGCGAATCAGGCTGGTTTGATCCAATTCGGTTTTTGACCATAAGAAGAACAGTTCCGAGAGACTGCGGGTCAGGCTGGCATGCTCGATCGGCGGCAGGTCGTTTACCAGTCGCTGGTTAGACCAATCCGCGCCGTCCGCAATATTGAGGTAGGGCTGGAGTGTTTTGCGGCAGAGTTCGAGACCTTCAGCACGTTCCTCAGGCGATGGATTTTGCTTGAGTAACTGCGACAAAATCTTTGGCCAGTTGTCTTTAACGGTTTGATTTGCGAGATTGGCCTGAGCCTTCTGCACTGTTCGTTCGCGAGAGATGTAGAGGACGGAAAGTGAAATCAAGATCGCGCTGAAGACGGAGAAAAGGACGCTTGACGAGGTCAACCGCGGGTGCCGTTTCACCCATTTTGAGGACTGTTCCCTCAGGGATGGTTCAGGGATGTGCTTTAGCGGTAAGTCTTTAAGCTGGCATTCCAAATCGTCGACAAGGTCCTGAGCTTTGGCATATCGGTTTGCGGGATCTGAAGCGAGACAACGGTCGATAATCGCTTTTGTGGCTGGCGTGACAAATGGGTTTTTGATGGTTGGCGATTGAGGCTGATTTTGCCGATCTTCGATCATCAATGGGAGGATCTGTTTCAGCCTTCCCGACCTCAAGGGGAACGGGAGCTGGCCCGTCAGCATCTCGTAAAGCATGACTCCAATAGCATATACGTCGGACGAAGGATTAATCAGAAGGTTTTTTGAATAAAGCCCTGAGAGTTGCTCAGGTGCCATGTAAGGAAGTGTTCCGCCAAGCTGGCTTAGGACAGGCTCTTTCAGGTCGGCGGAGAGGTTAAAATCGAGGAGGATGGGTTCTCCATCGTTTGAGAACAAAACGTTTGCCGGTTTTAAATCGCGGTGAATAATCCCTCGCTCATGAGCATGGGCCAGACCTTCAGCGATCTTTTTGGCGATCCAGAGGATGGACGAAACAAAGTGGATTTCATTTAAGGAATCAGCGTTAAAAGCTGTCCTTAAGTTCACGAAAAGTGGAGCTTGGAGCTGGATGACTTCGTCAGATAAACTGCTTGTAGGATCGCTCCGAACAGGCGGATCGATGCTGCTCAGTTCGGAATTTCGACTGGTGATCGTCGTTACAAAAAGTGATTTGTGGGATTCATCCGAGGTGCTGACCAGGTCGGCCCAAGTGCTTGGAGGGCGAGGCTTATCTTTGACTTCGCGAACGAGATCTGCGAGTGTCACGGAACCAAGAAAAGGCATACAAACGGCACGAAGCTGGTTGAACCTGTGAACGGAATAGACAGGAATGATGTTGGTGTGCTGCAACTGGGCCAGATTTTTTGCCTCTCCACCCACATCGGCGGTGATTTTCAAAGCCACATGGCGGTTCGAGAGGTCACCTTGTCTGGCCAGAAAAACTTGTCCAAACGAGCCTTTACCAAGACTTCTTTCGAGATGGAAGCCGAGAAAATCGTCTCCAGCCTGTGGCATGCTCAAGGTGGCAGCCGCGAGTTTATCGGCGAGTTTTGGGCTTGCTTCACAGGTCTGGCAGAATTGGTCGACTCGGGGATCATTCAAACGATTGGTTTTGAGGATCGACTTAAGATCCACTGGCCCTTCTCGCAGAGGGTCGTTTCGCATATTCTGATAAATCGTAGAAGCTTCAATAAGAGGGTCGTGCGACTCAGAATCGAGAGGATCGGTCAGGTCTGACAAGTCCGCCATGACGGAATAGTCAAGATAGTCTGAACCATTTGCAGAATCAGTAGTTAACTCTGCCAGAGTACAATCTTCAGGCCCCATATGATTCGGATAGATCTTTGACAGACGGTCGAGCTCAAATGCAATTGCCTTGCGATAATGATCGTTTTCGAATAAGCCAGGCAGATTGTTTTCATACCAGCTCAGGTGCTTGCTTTGGTTCTTTACAAACCCATATTCGAGGTCGATCCGAACAAGCTCGCAAGCAATTTCCGGATAATCAGGATGGTCTTTGGGTGGCAGGAAGTCATTGAATACAAACGACTTGCCACTATTCATGGCGATTTCAAACTGATCAATGTAATGATCGATCAATTCATGAACAGAATGTGAAGGGGTGACCAAATCAGTCGTTCGCATGAGTGCGTCCCAAACATCAAATCATTTTGGCAAGTCGTGTGCGGAAGTCTTGTAGTACGCGTTCAACAGTCCGCTTTGAGCGGTTAACATTTGCGGCAATTTCTGACACTTCGTAGCCTTCGATTCGTTGGGTAATGATTTGCCGGTTGACTTCGAGCATGTCTGACATGACATCGTCTATGACAATCTTCAACGAGGCAAACGCCATCTCGTCTCGCTCATCCGACTGAGATAAATACTCGCCGGAGGAGGAGTCGACACGTGTTCTCCGCAAATCACGTTTGGCCGCCTTGTGATAAACAGCCACCGTTCGAATCTTATTCAAGCCTATAACCAACAAGAGCTTCCAGATATCTTCGCCTTCAGGTACGTCATATAGACCTTCCTCAACCCGTCGAAAAAATGTCCTGAACACCGATTGAACGATGTCCTCGGGATCAACTTTACGTGCCAACTCAGCACCCGTCTTCTTGCTGGTCAAACCCAGCAGCCGATCCACATATTTCAAGTATAAACGAGTGGATGCATCCATCTGCCCCTTACGGAATTGCTCAATAAGGGCATGGTCTGAATGAGTCGGTGGTTCATCATCGGGAACGATTCCCTCATCCCACGCGGCATCGATCATAGCTGAAGGGTGGTCTCGCAATTCGTCTGTCAGGGTGCAGGCATCAGAACTTCCTTCCACCATTGTGAACGGTTCGTCTTGCAAGAGCAAGCGACTATGGTGGAAAACAGTTCTTGGCAGCATCATAAACACTCGATTCGCCTCATCTATTGCGGGTCCTAACTTCAAAGAGTCAAATCCACGCTCAAGTTCCGCCAAACTTTTTTGGCGGGAATCCAGTCGGACGATTAAACAATCCTCAAATCCCAACTCATTTGAGTTGCAAATCTCTGACAGGTCGTGTACATACAAACCAGTTCATTGACGAAGATTCCGCTTCGACGACTCGTGAAGAAGCTCAATTTCCGGCAAAGATTGTCAGGAATCATTGGGCAAATCTCGGAAGTACAATCTAAGTAGATGAGACCGGAATGAAAATCACCGCAATTGAAACGCTTGTTTGCCATGCCCGGATGCGTAACTGGATTTTCGTAAAAGTGATCACCGATCAACCAGGCCTGATTGGCTGGGGCGAGGCCACTCTGGAATGGCACACAAGGGGCGTGGTCGGTGCGATTCAGGACCTGTCCCAACTGGTGGTGGGTGAAGATCCGACCCGGGTGGAGCATCTCTGGCAAATGATGTGGAGACAGCACTTCTGGCACGGGAGCGGGATTGAACGGTCCACTGCGATTGCTGGAATTGATATCGCGCTCTGGGATATCATCGGTAAAATCCATGGAGTCCCCTGCCACAAGCTTTGGGGCGGGCCCGTGCGTGATTATATCCGACTTTACAGCCACTTGGGCGGTGGCGATATGGAGAGCTTTTACGAAACACCGGTGGATAACGCCAAAAGCTTTGCTGATCTCGCCTTAAAGTCTGTTGCTGATGGATTTACAGCGTTCAAATCGATGGCTGTACCACCCACCATGCCGATTGAGGGGCTGAAGCCGATAAAAGCGGCCGAGGCCTGCGTGGCGGCCATGCGTGATGCTGTTGGAAACGACATTGACATTATGGTCGATTGCCATGCTCGGCCATCGCCCGCCATGGGAATGCAATTTGCCAAGGCTCTTGAGCCTTATGGGCTCTACTTTTTCGAAGAACCATGCTGGCCTGAAAGTGTTGAGGGGCTTGCTGCGATCAACGCAGCCGTCTCCACTCCAATTGCAACTGGCGAGCGAATGACCCACCTGGCAGCATTTCGCGACCTCTTTGCTGCGCGAGGTTGTGAAGTCTGCCAGCTTGACATCACACACTGCGGCGGATTTACCGAAGCCCGACGCGTGGCGGCTCTGGCCGACGCTTATCGAATTGCTCTGGCTCCGCATAACCCGCAAGGGCCGGTGAGTACCGCGGCTTCCATCGAATTTGGATTCTCCCAGCCAAGCTATATCATTTGCGAGTCCGTACATAACGACGTTCCATGGCGTCAGGATGTGGTGGAAGAAGGCTTCCATCTGGACAAATCCACTCGCACAGTCACGCCTAACACTCGACCAGGCCTTGGAGTGACCATCAACGAAGAAGAAGTCCGCAAACATCCGTTCCAGCAAGAGTTGCTCCAGCGAGTCTTTTATCGTGACGGCGGTGTCGGCGACTGGTAACTTACACACATACAGGATTCTCGCCCCACTCAATGCCCCCATCTGATTCCAAATCTCACAGGTGAATCATCATGCCCTGCCCCCTCCACGGTGTCCTTCCGATCGTGCACACGCCGTTTGACAGCGACGACCGAATTGATTCCGTTGCCCTAAAGTCTGAAATCGACTGGATTTATGCTGTAGGTGCCGATGGGTTCGGAACGGGCATGGTTTCCGAAATCCTCAGGCTGACTTATGAAGAACGACAGTCTCTGACGGAACAGATTGTCGAATTCAGCAACGGTCGAGGAGCGGTTTTTGCTGCCGTGGGTGCAGAGAGTGGTAAGCAGGCTCTGGCCTATGCCCAATTTGCCGAAAAAGCTGGCTGCGATGCCGTGATGGCTGCCCCACCGCTTTCCAGCAGGCTTTCAGCCGATTCCCTGCTGGATTATTACCGCACCTTGGCCGACGGCATCGGGATTCCCGTAATCGTACAGGATGCATCGAGTTATGTCGGATCCGCCATACCACTTGAGGTCTATGTCAAATTACTGGACTGGTTCGGCGAAGATAAAATCCTGTTCAAGCCCGAGGCATCTCCGATCGGGCCAAACCTTTCGGCCCTGAGAGACGCAACTGCTGGTAAGGCAAAGATCTACGAAGGTTCAGGCGGATTCCTCCTGATCGACAGCTATCGTCGAGGGATCACCGGAACCATGCCCGGCGTAGACTTGCTGGACGGCATTGTGGCACTCTGGAAGGCCCTGAAGCGGGGCGACGAGGCCGCGGCTTATGCCATTTATTACCCCATCTGCGCCATCGTTGTATTGCAACTTCAGGCTGGTCTGGACGGTTTTCTGGCCATTGAGAAGTATTTGATGGTCAAACGCGGGCTTTTTAAGTCCGAGAAACGGCGACAGCCTTTCAGCTGGTCGCTTGATGCTGAGACAGCCCAAGAAATTGACCGGCTTTTTGATCAGCTTCAATTGCAACTCAAACAGAATTCCTAGAAGGAGCGGCCTGTGTCCATCCATTCCAGTGATTCTGCGGAAGCGAACCCGGCACGGTATCAGGTCCTCCTCTTTTTATGCCTTTCAGCTGCAATTGCATATATCCAGAGAGCGGCCCTGAGTGTGCCGGCGGCCGAGATTGCACGCGACTTGAAATTTACCGACTTTGCGCGAGATATGGGCTGGATTCAGTCGGTCTGGTACTTTTCATATGCCTTAATGCAACTTCCGGGCGGATTTATGGCAGACCGCATCGGCAGCCGGCGAGCTCTTGCCATGCTTGCGGTGGTGTGGTCTCTGGCAACACTTTTAAGTGCATTTGCAACAGACTTTAACTCTCTGCTGATTCTCTGGGGAATGATGGGAGCGGCTCAGGCGGGTGCATTCCCTTGTGCGGCCAAGGCTTTGGGACAGATTTTTCCGGAGACGGAACGAGCCCGGGCCACCGGCTTTCTGGCGAGCGGAATGATGGTCGGAGGGGCGATTGCACCTTCGCTCACTGCCATGATTCTCGTTCAATTGACACCTTTGGCAGATTCGCTACAGATCTATCGATGGAGAATCCTGCTCGCATCATATGCCAT